>NZ_BAAGSO010000088.1:478450-485969 GCF_054782395.1 Streptomyces daliensis
GGCGCCCAGACAGTAGTGGGCGCCGTGGCCGAAGGCGAGATGGCCAGGGGTGGGGCGGCGCAGGTCGAGGCGGTCGGGTTCGGGGTACCGTGCGGGGTCCCGGTTGGCCGCGCCGAGGCACAGGAACAGGGACTCGTTCGCCGGCACGGTGACGTCGCCGAATCCGACGGCTTCGAGTGTGCCGCGCCAGCTCGTGAAGGGCAGAGGGTTTTCGAAGCGCAGCAGTTCGCCGATGGCGGTCGCCGTCAGGGACGGGGTGTCGCGGAGCTCGGCGAGCCGCGCGGGGTGGGTGAGCAGTGCGTGCAGGCTGTTGCCGACGCTGTTGATGCTGGGGTCCTGGCCCGCCACGAGCATCATCATGACCTGACCGTGCAGTTCGTCCTCGCTGAGCAGCCCGTCCTCGTCGCGGGCCCGGACCAGCAGCGAGATCAGGTCGTCGCCGGGGGAGCGGCGCTTCTCCGCGACGGCCTTGCGGACGAACGCGTCGATCTCATGGGCGAGGGCCGCCACGTAGGGGACGTCGTTGTTCCACTCGGCGGTACGCCAGATCATCGCCCGCAGGTGGTCCATCCGGGGCGGGGTGGCGCCCAGGACGGAGAACAGGACGTTGCCGCCGAGCGGGTAGGCGACGGCTGCCATGAGGTCACCGCGGCCCCGGTCCGCGATCCGGTCGATCCGGGTGTCGACGACGCGCCGCACCCTGGCACGCCACTGCTCCTGCCGGGCGGGTGTGAAGAAGGGGCGCATGAGAGCGCGCATGTCGGCGTGGCGCGGGTTGTCGGCGTCGAGCAGGTGGGTGAAGAGCCGCTCGCGCAGTTCGGCGGGCCAGTGCCGCAGCCATGTCCGCCCGGCGGTGGTGCGTGTGCTGTCGCAGGTCACCCGCGGGTCGGTGTGCGCCTGACGGACGTCGTGGTAGCGGGTCAGCAGCCAGCCATGACCGTCCGGGCTGCTGACGCGGCTCACCGGCCGGTGCTCGCGCAGCCAGTGCAACGTGGGGTAGGGGTCGTGCTGGAACCCCTCGGTGAACGGGGCCGGCAGACCACCGGGCAGTGCCTCGGGCGGCCAGCCGGGCGGGTATTCCCTTACGGCCTCGACCCTGGGCCTGGCCCGCGCCGGTGCCCGGACCGGGGTCTGCGCCGAAGTCTGCGTCGGAACGTACGGTGCCGCGGCTCCGGAAGGCGGCGGGGACTGCGCCATGGACACGCCCTGGAGGCGGCTGGTGCGCAGCATCGGGTAGTTCAGCTCACCGTGCCGGTCGCCGCTCAGCCCCGGACCACCGTGCTGCGACAGGTAGGGCACACCCGCCAGGTGCGAGTCGTTGACGCGGAGCTGGCCGCACGAGCGGACATCCTGCACGAACCTGTCGATGACCTCGGGATCCCGCGCCAGCAGGGAGTTGCGCAGGCCGTACGAGCCGGAGGCGACGAACGCCGTCATCCCGGCCCGGAGTTCGTCGTCGGAGGCGGGATCGGGGACGACGAGGGTCAGCAGGGGGAAGAACGTCTCGTGCCGCACGGAGCGCAGTTCCCGCGCGCGGGCGAGTCCGTCCACCCGGACGAGCGCAGGCTCCGCGAAGACGGCGATGTCGCTCTCGCGGCCGTGGACGTCCAGGTGCCGTCCGCCCGTCAGCACGCGGGCGCCCGCCTGCCGGGCGTCGGCGAGCGCGGCGTCGTACCCGGCGGTGCTGGGCGAGGCGGCCAGCACCACCGAGGGATCGTCGGGGAAGCCGGGGCGCAGCGCCCTGACCCGGTCGGTGAGCAGGCCGGTGAGCGAGTCGGCGATGCCGGGATGGACGAGTGCGAGGTTGGGGGCGCAGCAGATCTGACCGCTGCCGTGGAAGGACTCCATCAGCACCTCTACGGCCTGCTCCAGAGGTGCGTCCCGCCACACCATGACCATGTCGTTGCCGCCGAGTTCCAGTACCGGCTTCTTGCCCGCGGTCAGGCACGCCTTCTCCAACTGCTCGCCCCGGAGGCAGTCGCCGAAGTAGAGCACGTCGTCCACCAGGGGACTCGCCAGCCAGGTGTCCAGCGCCTGGGCGGGGTCCGCGCACAGCGCCGACAGGACGCCGGGCGGGGCGCCGGCATCGGCCAGTGCCGGTACGGCGACCCGCTCCAGCAGGTACATCGCGGCGACCGGTGCCTGCCGGGACAGCCGCACCACCAGCGCGTTGCCCGCCAGCACTGACTGGAAGGCCGCGCCGACAGCGAGCGCCGGGGTGTTCTGCGGAGGCTGTACGCACACCACACCGTCAGGTACCCGGCGCAGCACCATCGTCCGGCCGTCGGTGGTGTGCCGTGTCTCCAGTTGCCGCAGACACCACTCGGTGGTCTCCGGGCCGAAGAAGGTGAGCAGGTTCTCGACCTCCGTACGGGCCAGCCGGACCGGATGCCCCTCCTCCACCAGGAGCCCGGTCAACGTGTCCGCGTGTGCGCGCAGCCGTTCACGGAACGCCTCGGCGAGAGCGGCACGCCGGGCCGGCGGGCTGCCGCCCCATTCGGCGGCCGCGGCCCGGGCGGCGCGGAGGGCGGCGTCCATGTGCTCGGGTCCGGCGAGGGCGCAGCGGCCCAGGACCGTGCCGGGATGGGCCTCGGGCCCCATGCGCCCGGCGTTGAGCGCGTTGCGGTAACAGGTGGCGCCGAGGGGGTCGTCGATCAGCGCGCTCGCCCGCAGCGCGTACACCCACTCGGTGGGGGAGGGGAGGGGCGTGCCGCCGAGGAGCGGGCCGAAGCTGAGAATGTCTCCGGGGGAGTCCTGCGCGGGGCCATGGGGGTGTGGACAGGTCACCATGAGGGTCTCGCGTTCAGCCGTTGGCGGCGGTGGCGGTGGTGGCGTCGACGGCGCCGGTGGTACGGGCGCCCAGGCGCAGCAGCACATGGCGGGAGATGTCGGTGAGGGTGATGCCGCCCTGGAGGAGTTCCAGGGGCGGGATGCCGACGTCGAGGTTCTGCTTCAGCGTGGTCAGCAGCTCGGCGGCCATCAGGGAGTCGACGCCGTAGTCCTGGAGCGGCAGCTTCGCGTCTAGTACTCCAGCAGGACATCGGCGCCCGCGTCCATGGCATGGTCCACGGCCTCCGCGAACCGGACGGGCTCGCGCACGTTGCGCCACCAGTAGTCGGCGTCCAGGCCACTGGAGGGCACGGGGCCGCCGGTCACGGTGGAGATCAGCGCCTCGGTGCTTCCCCGGGGCGCGAGCCCGGCGAGCGCCGCGGCCAGTGGCGCCCTGACCGCTTCCATGGCCGGGCTGTGGAAGGGGTATTCGAGGTCCATGAGCCGGAAGAACACCTCACGGGCCGTCAGCTCGTCCCCCAGGGACTTCAGCCGGGACTCCGGCCCGGCGATCGTCACGTCCCTGGCGCTGTTCACCGCGGCCACGACCAGCTCCGGATACGCCTCCAGAGCCCGCCGTGCCTCGGACGGCGACAGCCCCGCCGCGGCCATCCGGCCACGACCGGCCGTGGCGGCCTGGGCCCGGCCACGCTCGGCCACCACCCGCGCCGCGTCCTGAAGGGACAGCGCGCCGACGGCGTACGCGGCGGCCACCTCCCCGACGCTGTGCCCGAGCGCACTCCTCCACCGCACACCCCGCTCACGCAGCACCGCGGTGATCCCGGCCTGCACCGAGAACAGCAGCGGCTGCGCCACCTCGGTGGACGCCAGCCCCCACTCGTCCGCGGGGCGGCGCATCTGCTCGGCGACCGACCAGCCGGTGCGGGGCGTCAGCGCGGCGTCGACCGCCGCCACCTCGGCGCGGAAGACCGGGTCCTCCGCCAGCAGGTCGGCGGCCATCCCCGCCCACTGCGAGCCGTTGCCCGCGAAGACCAGCGCGACCCGGCCGCGCTCGACCGCCTCGCCGGTCGCACCGTCGCCGCCCAGGAGCCGTGCCGCTTCTCCGGGAGCCGAGGCCAGGGCCACCCGGCGGTAGCGGTGCCTGGCCCGGCGGACACAGGTGGTGGCCGCGATGTCGTAGAACTCTGCCGGGGCCTCGGCCGCGGCCCTGGTGAGCCGGGCCGCCAGCCGCCGCGCCGCTTCCTCGGCGGCCTGCGGGGTGCGGCCCGAAGCGGTCACCGGCAGTTCGTCGGCCCTGTCACCGCGGGCTGTGTCACCGCCGTCCGTATCACCGCGGGCCGTATCGCCGTCGGGCTGCCGGGTGGCAACCGGCGGGGGAGCGAGGACCACATGCGCGTTCGCGCAGCCGAACCCGAAGGAGTTGACGCTCACGAAGCGACGGCTCCCGCCCGACGCCAGGGGGCGGGCCCGCCCGACCGGCTCCAGCCCCAGCCCGGCGAAGTCGATTTCCGGGTTGGGCGGATCGAGATGCAACGACGGCGGGATCGTGCCGTACGCAGCACGGCGAGGGCCTTGAACAGCCCCGCCATGCCCGAAGCGGGCTCCAGATGGCCCACGTTGGACTTCACCGCCCCGATGGGCAGCGGCCCTGTCGTCCGTGCGGCACCCAGCACCCGGCCCAGCGCGGTGCACTCGGCGGGGTCGCCCGCCTGTGTGCCCGTGCCGTGCGCCTCCGCGTAGACGACCTCGTCGGGGGCGATACCTGCCCGCTCGTACACCTGCCGCAGCAGGTCCTCCTGGGCCTGCGCGCTGGGCAGGGCCAGTCCGGGGGTGCGCCCGTCGCAGTTGCTGCCGGCCGCCGCGATCACCCCGTGGATCAGGTCGCGGCTGGCCACCGCGTCGGCCAGCGGCTTCAGCACCACCACGCCCGCACCCTCGGCCCGCACGAATCCGTCGGCGTCCGCCGAGAACGCCGCACACCGGCCCCGCCTGGAGAGCATCGCGGCCTGACTGAACCCGGCGAAGCAGTTCGGGTTCAGCAGGACGTTCACCCCGCCCGCCAGCGCCACCTGGCTGCCGCCCGACGCCAGTTCCCGGCAGGCGCGTTCCACGGCGACCAGCGAGGACGAGCAGGCGGTGTCGATCGCCAGACTCGGTCCGCGCAGGTCGAAGAAGTGGGAGAGCCTGTTGGCCGCGATCGAGTGGGCACTGCCGGCCATGGAGTAGGCGTTCATCTGGCGGGCTCTGGTCATCTGCATCCCGCCGTAGGAGAAGTCCGAGATGCCCATGAAGACGGAGGTGCCGGAGCCCGCCAGCGTCGCGGGATCGATCCCCGCGTCGTCCAGTGCCTCGGCCGTCGTCTCCAGCAGCAGCCGGTGCTGGGGGTCCATCTGTGCCGCCTCACGCGGCGAGATCCCAAAGTAGTCCGCGTCGAACCCCGCGATGTCGGGGAGGAACCCGCCCCTCGCGGTGTACGACTTGCCCGGCCTGGCCATCGCGGTATCGACGAACCGCGCGGCCTCGAACCGGTCCTCCGGCACCTCCCCGACCAGGTCCCGGCCGGCTTCCAGCGCCTCCCACAACCCGGCCAGGTCCGTGATCCCGCCGGGCAGTCTGCACCCCAGCCCCACGATGGCGAATGCGTCCGTCTTCGGGAAAGCTTCCATTGCCCGACACTCCAGTCCCGTCACGCGATGAAGCTGATCAACACGATCGGTAACTGTGACGTGGAGGATCGGGCGCGTCAAATGGGCAAAGGGTGCGAGAAGGGCGCATCTTGCGTGATGTCGCAGTGCGAGTGCGTCACTCTCCGTGAAAGGGCGGCGTCGGGCGTCAACGCATGGAGCCGGGAGCGCCGACCGGAGGAACCGCGGTCAGCACCCGCGCGCCCCGGCCCGGACGTCTCCGGCGCCCCGGTGTCGGCCGCCACCGGGGGACGGCGACGAGGGGGGTACTCGCGCCGATGTCCGTGCCGGTCCCCGCCCTTGGGCGAGCGGACAGTGTGATGGGCACCCATGCGATGAGCGCCCGCCGCTGTGCGGTGGTCCCTCGCGAAATCGCCAGGGTGAGATCGCCGACGAGACCTTGACGTCGGCTGCGCCGCCGCTCGACCGCCGCCCACTGTGACTGCCCACGGGTGGGTCGAAGGGACCGTACGGCGGATCGCCGGTCGGCGCGAGGGTGCGGGGGCGGCTCCTCGCCCGGCGATGCCGGTCTTCCACACAGTCGGACCCCGTGCGGGAGTCCGCCGCGCGCCGTGACTGCGGCGTTCCCGGCTCCCCGGTGTGCGCGCACGTACGCGAGGGTGCTACGTCTTACGGGTGATGGCTCCCAGCGTGATGACCGTGGAAGAACTCGCCCAAGGGGCGGCTCAGACGGGCCTGTTCGGCCCTGGCGCTTCCCTCGCCGCCCCCTGGTGGACCGTCGGACTCGACGGTCCGCCTCCCGTCCCGAACGTGGTGGAGCGGGCCGTGGCCAGGGCGGAAGAGAGCGACCGGCTGCTCGTCGGTGTCTGCCAGGGGCGTCCGCATCCTGCCCTCGATCCCCTCGTCTCCGCCCTCGACCTGACCCTGGTGCGCGACGAGACGGACCGGCCCTGGACGGTGGCCGTCCCCGACCCCGTCGCGGCGGCGGAAGCGCTCGGTGAACGTGTTGCCTGGCAGCCCCAGGCCGCGCTCGTCCTGGGGGCGTTGCTGCGTGACACCGCCGGGCTGCCGGTGCGTCAGGCCCTGGACGCGGAGTCCCTCGCCTACTCCACGCTGCTCGGCGGGGGCGGCTTCGCGAACTGGTTCGCGGCACGCGGGCACCGCACACCGGCGCCCGCCACCGGCCGGGACCCCGTGCTGGTGCGGCACGACGGCGACACCCTGCGGCTGACCCTGAACCTCCCGGAGCGGCGCAACGCCCACGGCGCGCGCATACGGGACGCCCTGGTGGACGCCCTGTTCCTCGCCGAGTTGGACGACTCCGTCAAGTCCGTCGTCCTGAACGGCGCCGGGCCCGTGTTCTGCTCCGGCAGTGACTTCGCCGAGTTCGGCGCCGCTACCGATCTGGCCACCGCGCACCTGGTCCGCACCCGTGCGGGTGCGGCCCGTCCGCTGCACGCGCTGCGCGATCGGATCACGGCGCGGGTGCACGGTCACTGTGTCGGTGCCGGTGTCGAGCTGCCCGCCTTTGGCTCGAGGGTCGTTGCCGATCCGGCCACGCTTTTCCGGCTGCCGGAGCTGGAGATGGGGCTGATTCCCGGCGTCGGCGGCACGGTCAGCCTGCCGCGCCGCATCGGCCGCTGGCGCACCCTCTACCTCGCTCTCGGTGGCCGGGCTCTGGATGCGGGCACCGCTCTGCGCTGGGGTCTTGTGGATGCCGTCGAGCCGGTGCGTCCCGCGGGCTGAGGGGGACGGGGGCCGCGGTCTTCGCTCCTCGGCTGTGGCGGATCCGGCGAGTGGTCCCTGCCCGTCGTGGTCTCTTCGGGCGGCGTTTTCGTGAACGGGTCCCGCGGGGTGTCGGACTTCAGCAGGTCTCACGGGTCTGGAACGGAGCCTGTGGTGTCGTGCTGGCCTTGGGGGGAGGGGGTGTCTGGGCGAGCTGGAACACGTCCCGTCCTGCGCTGCTCGGCCTTCCCGGTCCGCTGCTCTGTCTTGTTGCCGCGTTGTTTTGTTGTGGTTTGTCTGTCCTGTTGACTGGTCTTGTTGTGTCCGGTTTTTGGGGTGTGGGGGGAGTGGTGAGGGTG
>NZ_BAAGSO010000089.1:0-61672 GCF_054782395.1 Streptomyces daliensis
CTCATCGACGGCTGCCTGGCCGAGACCGGACTGGCCATCACTCCACCCTGACCGACACCAACCCGAAAACCTCAGTAACGGCGGCCGAAAGGGCCGAAAGCTCCGGTTCACCGGCGGGTCTCCGCCGGTACGTCCGCCGCGTCGCGCGGGGCGGGCCCCGTCGTATCCATCCCCGCGCCGACGGGAACAGGGGGCAGGAGCCGCGCTTCGTGACGCGGGGGAAGGGCCCAGCGGAAGAGCGGAACGGCCCCCGCCGTGGTGATCACCGCGACCAGCACCAGCATGGAGAACAGCTCCTGCGTGATCATTTTCTGCGCGAGGCCGATATTGATGAAGATGAGGATCATCAGTCCCCGGGCGTTCATGAGACCGCCCACGGCCCAGGACTCCCGCCATGAGTAGCCCACCGCCCGCATCGTGAGCCCGCAGCCCACGTATTTTCCGGCGAACCCGGCCGCCAGGAGCGTGCCGAGAGCCAGCAGCATGGTTCCGTCGGTGACCCCGCCGAGCTTCGTGTTGAGGCCGGAGAACGCGAAGAAGACCGGGAGGAGGAAGACGCAGACGAAGTCCATCATTCTGCCGTGCAGCGCTTCCCTGAAAGCCGCGTTCCGGGGCATGGCCAGACCGGCGATGAAACCGCCGAAGACCGAATACACGCCGATGAAGTCCGTGAACCAGCCCGCGGTCAGCACGATCACGGCGACCAGATACATCTGCCCGGGGGCGAGCCTCCCGGTCCGCGCCACCGTCGCTCCCAGGGGCCGCAGCAGCCGTGCGACGACCAGCAGCATCAGCGCCGCGAAGATCGCGACCAGCACGATCGTCCGCAGCGCGCCCGTGAGGCCGGTACCGGCGTGTACGGCGGAGAGCACCGCCAGCAGGCACCACGCCGCGGCGTCGTCCATCGAGGCGGCGACCAGTGACAGCTTGCCCAGCCGGCTGTGCTGGAGACCTCGTTCGTACAGGATGCGGGCGAGCATGGGGAACGCCGTGATGGACAGCGCTGAGCCGACGAAGAACGCGAACTCCGCACGGGATATGTCACCCCGGGACAACTCGTCGTACCACAGCACTCCGGCACCGGCGCCCAGCACCAGGGCCGGCAGCACGCCCGACATGGCGAGCACGGTGGCCTGACGGCCGGTCTTCTTCGCCTCGCCGCGCTCACCGTGTTCCATGCCGACGCCGACCAGGAACATATACAGCGTCAGTCCGATCGTGCTGAGCACATAGAGGAAGGATTTCACTTCCGCCGGAAAAAGCCGCTGCTGAATATCCGGCAACAGCATGCCGAGGAATGTCGGCCCGAGAAGAACACCTGCGACCATTTCCCCGAGCACGCGCGGCTGTTTCACCGCGATGGCCAGCCTTCCGCACACGGCCGATGCCACAAGCACCACGATCAAAGCAGGCAGGATCTTCAGTGCGAGCGCCAGGTTGGGGTCGTCCACCGTAGTAAATGCGAACTGGTACATAAGCCTCCTCGATCGGCCCACCAGGGATTCCGGGCAACCTTCCCACCCGGCGCCGAAGAACGGCCAAAGCGATCCCTAAGTACCACATAAGCGAGGGACTTAAATACATATCGCCGCTAATTTGTAGTTCCTTGTCGCGAAATATACGCACTTACGAAAACCAATAGACGCGCACTATAACAGGTGCCAACAAGAGGGCCTACTGGCGAAAGGAGGAGGAAATACCTTGACATGCACTCCGTGCCCCTCACATGCTTTCCCCGGGTGCGTAGTTCCGCGACTTCACGAGGAGACAGATGAGGTTCCACATTTTGGGCCCGGTGGAAATGGTGACCGAAGCTGGGGAAACAGTCACCCCAAGGGCCTTCAAAGTGCGCATATTACTGGCCCTGCTCTGCCTCAACGCGAACCGGCCGGTGCCCCCGGCACGCATCATCAACGCACTGTGGTCCGGGAACCCACCGCGGACGGCGGCCACCGCGCTCCAGGTATACGTCTCCAAACTCCGGCAGCAGATCTCCCACGCGGACGCGGGCAACACCGTCATCACCACGGACTCGTCCGGTTATACGCTCCGAACCGATAGCTGCGCCTCGCTCGATCTCACGGTGTTCGACTTCCTGACCAGACGGGCCCAGCAGGTCGCCAGAGCCGGCCAGGCACGGGAGGCCGCGTCACTGCTGTCCGAGTCACTGAGACTGTGGGACGGAGCCGCCCTCGCCGACGTACGAGGCACCTCCACCATGGACGCGTACGCGCGGCAGTTGGAGGAGCGGCGCAACGCGGTCCGCGAGAAACGCATGGAGATCGAACTCAGCCTCGGCAGGCACTCCCAGTTGATCGGGGAACTGTATGTGCTCCTGGAGGAGCACCCGATGTGGGAGAACCTGTACGCGTACCTCATGATCGCGCTCTACCGCAGTGGCCGCGTCCCCGAATGCCTGGCCGTTTACCACGCGCTGCGACGGCAGCTCGACGAGGATCTGGGCATGGAGCCCTGCACCCGCCTGCGGGAACTCCACCGTGCCGTACTCGCGCGGGAGCCGTGGCTCGACCACGCCGACTCTCCGCTCTCCGCCGCGTAACCCGGCCCGGCGCCACGTAACCCGGCCCGCCGCCGCGCGTGCCGCACGGGCACAGGACGCCACAACACTTCGGCCGGCACCGAAGCGTCCGTCGAATACGGTTCCCCATGACCTCTCGCCCCACAGAAACTGGCCGGTCGGAAGCCTTAACCGCACCTGTCCGCGGCCGTGGCTCCGGCGCGCGTGGCGCCCTGCCCTTCGCCGCAGCCGCCTACATCCTGTTCGTCCTGACCGTCGGCACGAACATGCCCACCCCGCTGTACGCGCGCTATCAGGCCGAGTTCGGCTTCACCCCGATCGTGGTCACCCTGGTCTTCGCCGTCTACGCCGGAACTCTCGTTCCCACCCTGCTGATGTCCGGCGCGCTGGCCGACAGCATCGGGCATCGCAGAGTGGTCGTCCCCGCCATCGCGCTCGCCGGGGTGGCCGCCGCGCTCTTCGCCGCGGCCGACGGAGTCGGCTCGCTGTTCGCCGCCCGCGCCCTCCAGGGCATCTCGGTCGGCGCGGCCTCCAGCGCACTGACCGCCGCCCTCGTCGAGACCGAGCCGTCAGGCAACCGCACCCGGGCCTCCTCGCTCGCCTCGGCCATGGTCACCGGCGGCGGCGGGCTCGGCCCCGTGCTGGCCGGGCTCCTCGCCCAGTACGCCCCGTTGCCTCTCCGTCTGACCTATCTCCTCGAACTCGGGCTCCTCGCCCTGGCCATGGCCGCCGTCACCCAGCTCCCCACGCCGACCGGTCCCCGGCCCGCCTGGCGTCCACGCCGCCCCAGCATCCCGGCCGCCGCCCGGCGGCAGTTCGCGCTCGCGGGCGCCGTCAGCTTCCTGGGCTGGGCGGTGGTCGCCCTCTTCCTCGCGATGGTGCCTTCGTACACGTCGGTGATCCTGCACCGGGACAACCTGCTGCTGTCCGGGACGGCCGCTGGCATGTTCCTGCTCTTCGCCGCCCTCGCCCAGTACGTCCTGTCACGCACCGGCACCGTCGCGCGCCCTGCCGTCGGCCTGCTCCTGCTCGTCGCCGGTCTGGCGCTGCTCGCCGCTGCGGGTGCCACCCGGCTCACTCCCTTGCTGCTGGCCGCCGCGGTCGTCGGAGGGGCGGGTCAGGGCATCGCCTTCATGGCGGCGCTGGCCCGTACGAACGAACTGGCGCCGCCGGAGAGCCGCGCCGAAGTGCTGTCCGCCTTCTACATGATCACTTATCTCGGAGTCGGTATCCCGGTCATCGGCGTCGGCTTCCTCGCCGCCGAGGTCGGGCTCTTCCCCGCCGTCGTGACCTTCTCCGCGCTGACCGGGGTCGCCTGCCTGACCGTCGCGACGGCCGCCAGGACACAGCCGGACCCTCCCTCCCCACGCCCGGCTTAAGGCACCGGTTAGCCGGTCTTTAAGGCGGATCCCTACGGTGTCTCCGGGCACCCCGCGCGGCTCCCGGACACCGCCTCGCGCCCAGGAGGCCATCGCGATGAATCCGCACCCCGGACCGCCCCTCACCGACACCGGCCCCCGCACGGACACCGGCCGACCCCGTCTGCTGGGCGTGTACCGGCCACTCCAGCAGCCCGTCGAACTGTGGAGCACCCGGTGCGCCGCCCCTCATACGGAGACGTACGCCGCTGACGAGGCCACCCTCACCTCCGCTGAACGCGCACGCCTCACCCGTATCCGCACGGACAGCGCCCGGGCCCAGTACGTCGCGGGCCGTGCCCTGGCCCGGCGGGTGCTCGCCCGCCACGTCACGGGCGGCGGAAAAGGCGGGGAAGGGATCGCGTTCGGCTCGACGGACGAGGGCCGCCCCTTCCTGGCCCGGCCTCCCGTCCCCGGCCTCGACTTCAACCTCGCCCACTCCGGCCGGCTCGCCGTCCTCGCCGTGACGAAGGGGCCGGGACGCGTCGGCGTCGACGTCGAACGCCTCGCTCCCGGACGGGACTTCACCGGCATCGCCCGGCACTTCTTCTCCGCCGACGAGTACGAGCGGTGGTCCACGGCGCCCGAGGGTGAACGCGTCGCCGACTGGTACCGAAGCTGGACCAGGCGCGAGGCGTGGACGAAGGCGTCCGGAGCCGGGCTGCGGGACATCGGTGCGGAGCACCACGGCCGCGGAAGCACATGGGCGGACATCGCCTTCACCCCCGAACCGGGATACGCCGGATGCCTCGTCCTGCTGACCGCCCACTCCCCCGCCACAAGTGACGTACGAGGTGACGACCGGCCGTGACCATCCCCGCCCCTTTGTGGACTCCGCCCGACGACGTCCTGGACCGCACCCGCATCGGGCACTATCTGCGCTGGCTCGACGCACAGCGCGGCCTGCGCTTCCGCGACTACTCCGAGCTGTGGCGCTGGTCGGTGTCCTCGCTGGACGAGTTCTGGACCTCCCTGTGGGAGTACTTCGACGTCACGCCGCACATACCGGCGACCGCACGCGCCGGAGGCCAGGACCCGGCGGAGACCCGCTGGTTCCCCGGCGCCCGGTTGAACTACGCCCAGCGCGTGCTGGCCATGCCGGGGGCCGACGGCTCGGCGCCCATGGTGTTCGGTTACTCGCAGACCCGGGAGACCGTCGTCGTCACCGCCGACGAGCTGCGTGACCAGGTCGCCCGGGCGAGCCGCGGCCTGCGCCGTCTCGGCGTGACGGCGGGGGACCGGGTCGCCGCCTACCTGCCGAACATCCCCGAGGCACTGGTGCTGCTGCTCGCGTGCGCCGGGCTGGGGGCCGTGTTCTCCTCCTGCGCACCCGAGTTCGGGGCCCGGTCGGTGCGGGACCGCTGGCAGCAGATCGAGCCCAAGGTCCTGGTGGCGGTGGACGGTTACCGTTCCGGGGAGCGGCTCACCGACCGCCGCAAGGAGGTCGCCGAGATCCGCGCCGCGCTGCCGTCGCTGACCCGCACGGTGTGCGTGCCGTACACGGGGGCCGGTCTGGACGACGCCCTCTCCTGGGACCGCCTGCTGGAGGAGCCAGGGGCCGCCCTCCAGCAGCCCGCCTTCCAGGACGTGGCCTTCGACCACCCGCTCTACATCCTCTACTCGTCCGGTACGACGGGGCTCCCCAAGCCCATCGTGCACGGCCACGGCGGAATCCTCCTCGAACACCTCAAGATGCTGGCCCTGCACCACGACCTGGGCCCCTCCGACCGGTTCCTCTGGTTCACCAGCACCGGGTGGATGATGTGGAACTACCTCGTCTCCGGCCTCGCCGTGGGCAGCGCGGTGGTCCTGTTCGACGGCGACCCCAACCACCCCGGATTCGGGGCACTGTGGCGACTCGTCGCGGACTCCGGCACCACGTACTTCGGCACCTCGGCACCGTTCCTGATGACGTCCCGCCGGGCGGGGCTGACCCCGTGGCGGGATCACGACCTCTCCCGGCTGCGCGGCATCGGCTCGACGGGCTCTCCCCTGCCGGCGGAGGGGTTCCGGTGGGTCTACGAGGAGGCGGCGGCCGGTGAGGCCGCGCGCCTCCCGGCGACGGGTGAGGGGCCGCGCGTCCCGGCGGACGACGAGGCCCCTCGGCTCCCGGTCCTCACCTCGCTCTCGGGCGGCACCGACGTGTGCACCGGTTTCGTCGGCGGGGTGCCGTGGCTGCCCGTCGTCGAAGGGGAGATCACCTGCCGGGCCCTCGGCGCGAAGGTCGAGGCGTACACCCCGGAGGGCCGGTCCGTGACCGGCAGCACCGGTGAGCTCGTGATCACCGAACCGATGCCCAGCATGCCCGTCGCCCTGTGGGGAGACACGGACGGTACCCGCCGCCGTGCCGCCTACTTCGACAGGTTCCCCGGCGTCTGGCACCACGGGGACTGGATCACCGTCACCGACCGGGGGTCGTGCGTCATCAGCGGGCGCTCCGACGCCACGCTGAAGCGCGGCGGAGTACGCCTGGGAACCGCCGAGTTCTACGCCGTGGTGGAGGACGTCGACGAAGTGACCGACTCACTGGTCGTCCACGTCGAGACGGCGGGAAGCGGCAAGCTGATGCTGTTCGTGGTGCTGCGCGAGGGCGTCGTGCTGGACGCGTCCCTGCGGGCACGCATCAGCGACGAGCTCCGCGACTCCCTCTCCGGACACCACGTCCCCGACCACATCGTGCGGGTCCCCGCGGTTCCCCGGACCCTCTCGGGAAAGAAGCTGGAGGTGCCCGTCAAACGCGTCCTGAGCGGGGCCGCGGCGGCGGAGGTCGCAGCCGACGGAGCACTGGCCAACCCCGGTTCGCTCACCGCCTTCGAGGAGGTGGCGGTGCGTTACCGTACCCATTCGACGGCCGCCGCCGGCCGATCCGACAGAAGTCTCCGAGAGGGCGCTGACGACTGATGACGACCACCGCCGACACCTTCACCACCCCGGTCCACGAGCGGTACTTCGAGGACTACGAGACGGGCTCGGTGCACAGCTACGGCAGCATCACGGTCACGGAGGAGGACATCCTCGACTTCGGCCGACGCTTCGACACCCAGAGCATCCACACCGACCCCGAGGCGGCGGCCGAGGGCCCCTTCGAGGGCCTGATCGCCAGCGGCTGGCACACCACGGCCGTGATGATGCGGCTGTACGCCGAACACTACCTTAGCAAGGTGGCCTCCCTCGCGTCTCCCGGCATCGACGAGCTGCGCTGGCTGCGGCCGGTCCGGCCCGGTGACAGCCTGTCGATCCGCGCCACCGTGGTAGGGGCCCGCCCCTCCCGGTCCAAGCCGGACCGCGGAATGGTCCACACGGATGTCGCCGTGCTCAACCAGCGTGACGAGACCGTCATGACCCTCACCATCATGAACATGCTGCGCCGCCGCCCCTGAGCGGAACCGGCCTGCACGCGCCCGGTCCGCCCGCCCCCGAGGCGTCCCGGTTCAGGCGAAGGTCAACGTTCAGGCGAAGGTCAACACGATCTTCCCGATGTGCCGCCCCCCGCTCATCCTGCGGAACGCGGCGGCGGCGTCCTCCACCGGGAACGGGGAGCAGGGCAGCGGAGCCAGCTCGCCCGAGGCGAACAGCGGTGCCAGCTCGCCCAGCAACGAGCCGATCAGCTCCGGGCATTCCGTCATGAGCAGTCTGAGGTCGAGGCTGTGCATGCTGATGCCCCGCTGGAACGGCAGCATCCCCAAGGGGGCGTCGGCCATGATGTCCCGCTTGCCGATCTCGACGAACCGCCCCCGCACCCGCAGCAGTTCCAGGCCCGTGCGGATGGCGTCGCCGGGGAGGGAGTTGAGGGCCACGTCGACGCCCTCCCCGCCCGTGGCCCGCAGCGTCTCCTGGCCGAACGTCCCGTCCCTGGAGTCCATGACGTGCCGGATGCCGAGTTCGCTCAGATGGCGGCGCTTCTCCGGGGTTCCGGCGGTGGCCAGCAGCTCCGCGCCGCGGAAGGCCGCCACCGTGGTCGCGGCCGAACCGACCCCGCCGGCGGCGGAGTGGACGAGCACCCGCTCGCCGGGGCGCAGCCGGGCCAGGTGACACAGCCCGTACCAGGCGGTGAGGTACGCGACGGGGAGCGTCGCGCCCTGGGCGAAGTCCATCTGGTCCGGCAGCGGCACGACGGCGCTCGCCGGTGCGTTGACCTCGGAGGCGAAGGCGTCCTCGACGGCGGCGGCGACACGGTCACCGGCCTTCACCTCCCGCACGCCTGGCCCCGTCCCGGTGACGACACCGGCGCACTCCAGGCCCAGGGGCGGGACGCGGTCGTAGAAGGTGTCGGACAGTCCCATGGCCGTCAGCACATCGGTGAAGTTCAGCCCGGCCGCGTGGACACGGATTCCCACCTCGCCGGGCTCGGGTGGCTCGTGGGGCGTGCTCTCCAGCGCGAAGGAGAGCACGCCGGGGCGCGTCAGCCCCAGTCGCTCGCGGGTGCGGGCGCCGGGTGCCCGCGGGGACGCGTACGGCATGGCTCGCTCCTGAAGGTCTGGCCGCCACGCGTCACACCACGGTGCGGAAGAAGTCGGTGAGGATGCGGTTCACCTCGTCGGGCCTTTCCAGGAATCCGAAGTGGCCGCAGCCCGCCAGCTCTTCGTAGCGGCAGCCCGGGATGGCGTCGGCCACGGCGCGGCCCATCGTCGGCGGCATCACCACGTCGTGTGCGAAGGCGAGCACCAGTGACGGGCAGCGGACCGCCGCGAGCCCCGCCAGCCGGTCGCCCGCGATCGTCGACTCGTACTGCGCTGCCCACCCCTCCCCGTGCTGCGGAAAGAGGGTGAACGTCGTGAGCCAGTCCTTCGCCAGCCGGTCGTCGGCGAGGGTGGCGGGCCCGAAGAGCTGGCTCATCGTGGCCACCGCGGCGAACTCGGCCGGGATCCGGCCGGCGGCCCGCATCGCCTCCGCGCCGGACCGCGCCAGTGCGTCGCGGAACGCGTCACCTCTGCCACGGGTCGCCATGAGGGCCAGCCCGCGCACCAGTTCGGGGTACGCGCTGGCCACCTCCTGCGCGATCATGGCTCCGAGGGACACGCCCGCCAGCAGGCAGGGGCCGACGCCGAGTTCCTTGATCAGGCCGACGGTGTCCGCCGTGAAGTCCTCCAGCGTGTAAGGGCCGGGCGGGACGGCGGACGGCCGGCTTCCCCGGTTGTCGAAGGTGACGACCTGATGCCCGGCCCGCACGAGCGCGGGTACCTGGTAGCGGTCCCACACCGCGGCGGGTGACGCCGCGGGAGCGATCAGTACCAGGGGGACGCCACTTCCACGTATCTGGTAGGAGAGCTGGGTTCCCCCTGCTTCGACAGTCGGCACTGCTTTCTCCCGAGGTCACGGTCTGCCACCCGGACTATGACGCACCGTTGAAGAACGTCTCCTGGATGGTGCGCAGCGTCTGGAACTGGTCCGTCTTGAGATTGCGGCGGTCGATGGTCCGGCCGCTCGCCTCCTCGATGACGATGACGAACTCGATCAACGACAGCGAGTTGACCAGCCGGGAGTCGAACAGGTCGAGGTCCGGGTCTATGTCTTCCACGTCCGGGTTCTGCTCGTAGACCCAATTGATCACGTCGGGCGGAAGTGTGAGCGCGGGCATACTGACGGTTTCCTTTCCTCGCGTGCATGACGGGTATGACGAGGACAACGGGGCGGCGGACGGCGTCAGGGGCGCGTACGAGCCGTGCTCACCCGGGGCCGTCCGGCGGGCGGACGGGCCCGCTTGATACCGAGACGCGGCTTGGTCACCAGGTACAGGCCCGACGCGGCGTCGTAGAGGTCATTCGGCTCGATGCGCAGTGCGCTGAGGTTCGCCGCCTGCCCCTGCGGGGCCTCCTCGTCGGCGCGCTTCCGCGCCTGGTCGGCCTCCTCGACCAGTTCCGGCAGCGCCCTCACGCCCCGCGTGTCCTCGGCGTCGCGCAGATCCGTCAGACCCGCCGATATTTCCGCGAAGGCACCGTTCGGCCGGTCGTACGTCTCCTTCTCCCGCACCAGCCGCTGAGCCAGCCAGAAATAGCTCTCGGTGCCCTTGTACTGCTCGTAGACCCCGGAGACCAGCACGATCAGGCGGGCGTAGGCGTTGCGGAACAGGGACTCGTAGAAGCCCTGGGCCTCCGTCTCGTCGATCTCACCGGCGTCGACGCCGATGACGGAGGCCGCGCCCAGGACCGCGCTGTACATCGCCAGGTGGACACCGGTGGACAGCAGCGGGTCGAGGAAACAGGCGGCGTCACCGACGAGGAAATAGCCGGGGCCGCAGAAGCTGTCGGCCACGTATGAATAGTCCTGCTCCACGCGGGTGGGCCCGCAGAAGGCGCCCATGGCGAGCTGCTCCCGCACCGTGCTCGATTCCTCCACCAGGGCCCGGATCATCTCGTCGTCCGAGCCGAACTCCTTGCGCCGTTCCACGAACCGCGTCTTGTGCGACACGAAGCCGACGCTGAAACGACCCTCCCGAAGAGGGATGACCCAGTACCAGCCGTCCGGTGCCGACACGACGTTCAGACCTCCGGGCGGGGTGCCCTCCAGCAGTTCGCCCGCGTCCCAGTAGCTCCAGATGGCCACATTGCGGAAGATCTCGTGGGGCCGCCGGTTCCTGAACTTCTGTGCCGAGAGCGCCCCGGACCGGCCCGACGCGTCGATGAGGAAGTCGAACCCGGTCTCCCGCTGCGCGTTGCCCTGCCGGGTGTCCACCCACTTCGCGGAGACCGGCCGGTCTCCGTCGAAGACCACGTCCTTGACGTGCGCGCCCTCCACGACCTCGACGCCCTGCTCCTGGGCGTGCCGCAGCAGGATCTCGTCGAAGTCGGCGCGCTCGACCTGCCAGCCCCGCACGTCGGGGCCGAAGAGTTCGGCCCAGTCGATGGTCCAGTCCTCGGCGCCCCAGCGGAGCAGCGCGCCGCGACGGCTGGTGAATCCGGCGGCGTCCACCTTGTCGAGGACACCGGCGATGTCCATCATCACGCGGCACGACGAGGTGAGTGACTCGCCGACGTGGTATCGGGGGAAGACGTCCCGTTCCAGGAGCGTGACGCTGATGCCCGCCCGCGCGAGCAGCGCGGCCGCCAGCGAGCCGCCTGGCCCACCGCCTATCACCAGGACTTTCGACATGAACGATCTCCTCGTTTCCCGCCTGCCAGGACGCGGTCACAGTCATCGGGTGCCGGATCAAGGCAAACACGCACGCCTAAATCCGGGTTCGCCTCAGCTCTAAAGGCACCCTTAACGGAGCGCGCGAGCGTGGCGGGCGCGTGGGCCCGGGGCGGGGGCGAGGGGCGTTCCGGATGGGCGGGGGGCGCCCGTCAGAGTTGGCGCAGGCCCGTCAGAACCCGTTCCAGCAGGGCCTGGGTCGGGGTGTCGTCGGCGTTGGTTGCTGCCTCGTGGATGACGATCATCCCGCGGTCCGCCATGTCGCCGAGGAGCACCTTGGCCACCCCCAGGGGCACCGCGACGAGCGCCGCCACCTCAGCCACCGACCTCGGCTCCCGGCACAGGTCGAGCACCGCGCGGTCCCACTGCGTGGCGGCGGCGGGGACGCCGTTCGGGTCGGTGGCGGTGACCAGGGTCTCGACCTCGAAGTGGTGGTGCGACCTCGTCCGGCCGCCCGTCCACGCGTAGGCGCGGACGAAGGAGGCCGGTGCGCCGGGCTCCGCGTTCCCCGCTTCCCAGGCGGGCGGCTGGTAGCCCTCCGCCTCCGGGGAAACCGGACCGCGCGACCCGGGGGCAGGGGCAGGGGACCGCGGGGCTTCGCCGCGCTCGCCGTGTGCCGTGTCCTCCGGCGTGCCGCGATCGCCGGAGGTCTTCCGCTTACGCCGTCCGGTACCAAAACTGAACGCGTTGAGCACGTCGGCGAAGGTCTGTTCGTCCTCCGCGTCCTGATCTCTTCGAGGGCCGGACGGTCCTCCACCGGTGCTCATGTTCTCCCCGTCCGGCTATCGGGCAGCAGTCTGCTGGAACTGCTGCAACTCGGTTCGGAGTTCCGGAGTCAGCATCTCACCGGCCTGGTCGACGAGCACCGTCATCTCGTAGGCGATCTGGCCGATTTCGCAGTCCGGAGCCGCCAGGGCGACCAGACACGAGCCGTCCCTGATCGACATCATCAGCATGTTGCCGTGCTCCATCTGGATCACGGTGCGCAGCGCGTTCCCGGTCTCCATGCAGTCGGCGACGGCCTGGACCAGGCTGACGGCACCCGCCGCGATGGTGGAGAGCTGCTCGGCACGTTCGGGTGCCAGTTGGTCCGAAGCGGTGAGCAGCAGTCCGTCGGCCGAGATCACCACGGCGTGCGCCACGTCGGGCACTCGCTCCGTGAAGTTGGTGACCAGCCATCCGAACTGGCTCACCTCCGGGGAGTGGGGTGCTGTCATGGGGTCTCCCTGCCCGTCGCCGATGGATTGTGCGTCTGATCAGGCTGAGCCCGACGGATGCCCGACTGGTAGCTGCTGAGGAAGCTGTGCGCGCGGCTGGCGTTCTTGCTCACGGCGCCCTCGTTCCCGTTCCCATTTCCGTCCCTGTTCGCATTCCCGTTCCCGTTCCCGTACCCGTTCCCGTCTCCGGCCCCGGTGGCGGTGGCGGGCCGCTCGGTCCGGGCCGGAGCGGGTCGCGTTCGCGGGACCCTCTTGGGCAGCCCGTTCTCCGTCAGCCCGGCCGGTTGGCCAGGCTCCCGCGCACCGTCCCCGGCCGGGCGGCGGGCTGCGGGCGCGGAGGCGGAGGCGGAGGCGGAGGCGGGTGCGGGTGCGGGCTTCTCCGGCGCGGGGCGCCGCGCCTGTGCGTTCGCGCCGTTCCCCGCGCCGTGGTTCGCGCCGTGGTTCGCGCCATGGTCCGACGCCGCCGACGCGGGGTGGTCGAACCACGAGGGGCCGCCGGGCTGTTGAGGCGCGGCCCTGCCGCCCGGAGCGGGCCTTGTCGTCACGGCGGCGCCGGAGACCGGCCGCTGCGGCAGGCCCGACGACGCCTTGCCGACGTCCGCCTTGCCGACGTCCGCCTTGCCACCGCCCGCCTGACCGCCGCCCGTCCGGCCGCCGTCCGTCCGGCCTCCGTTCGCCCGGCCACCGGGCGTCCGCGTCGGAAGCGCGGCGGCGGGGCGCCGTCCGGCCACGGCGCCCGGCTGGTCCGTGCGGGACGGCGCCGTCGCCTGTGCCGTGACCAGCTTGGCCGGTACCACGACGCTGGCGCGCAGCCCCCTGACGCCCGGCTGCGAGCTGAGGCTGACGTCGATGCCGTGCCGACCCGCCAAGCGGCCGACCACGAACAGCCCGAGCTGCCGCGACGCGGGCGCGTCCGAGGCGGTGTCCGTCGCCACGCGCCGGTTGGCCCTGGCCAGGTCGCTCTCGTTCATCCCGATCCCCCCGTCCTGGATCTCGATCAGCAGCGAGCCGTCGGCCTGCCGGATGCCGCCGATGCCCACCTGAGTATGCGGGGGCGAGAACGTCGTGGCGTTGTCGAGCAGTTCGGCGACGAGCCGCCCCAGGTCACCGGCGACGTACCCGACCACGTCGACGGCTGGACTGGGCTGGACCAGCACGCGCTGATAGTGCTCGATCTCGGAGACCGCGCCCCTCAGCACGGTGTCCAGCGCCGCACCGTGGGCAGGGCGCACCAGGCTGCTGCCGCACAGGACCATCATGTTCTCGTTGTTGCGCCGCATGCGCGTCGCCAGGTGGTCGAGCGTGAAGAGGCTGGCCAGTTGCTCCGGGTCCTCCTCGTGCCGTTCGAGCTGTTCCATCATCAGCAGCAGCCGGTCCACGAGGCTCTGGCTGCGCCGGGAGAGGTTGACCAGGGTGCTTCTGAGGTCACCGCGCAGTGCGGCCTGCTCCGCTGCCAGGCGCACGGCCTCCGCGTGCACCGTGTCGAACGCCCTGGCGAGCTGGCCGAACTCCTCCGTGGTGTGCACCGGCACGACGTCGACCACGCCGTCCGCCTTCCGCCCCTCGCGCATGCTCTCGACGGCGGCGGGCAGCCGGTTCTCCGCCACGTCGAGTGCCGTCGAGCGCAGGACGGTCAGTGACCGCAGCAGATGCCTGCCGATGCCGAGGCCGATGGTCAGGGCGAGCAGCAGCACGGCGAAGAGGATGACGGACGCCGCGCCCGCGCGGTCGCTCGTCTCGTCCTGCGCCTGGGCCGACGAGGTGCGCAGCTTGTGGAGGAAGCCGCCCGACACCTTGTCGACGAGGTTTCCCGCGGTCTCCGAGTCGCGGTTCCACTTGTCGGCCGGGACGGGCAGCGACGCGGCGTCCTGCTGTGTGCCCGACGTGAGGGGCTGGGCCAGCACGGTGCTGACCACGTCCGCACGCCGGGTGACGGCGGGGCCGGTGACCGTCCGCTTGTACTCGCTCAGCTCAGCGGGGGTGGCCACGGCCCGGAAGTCGGCGAGCCTGTCCCGCATGCGTACGTCGGCCTCGCGCAGCGCCTTCGTGAGCGTCGGGGTCATCGAACGGCCTCGGCCCGCTGCCTGCGCCAGGATCGCGTGCTCCAGGTGGATCTGCTCCTCGACGGCCTCCAGGACGTACAACGCGGTGGCGGCCCTGGTGAGTTGGGGGGTCTGCAAGCCGCTGGCGAGTGCTTGGTCCAGATCGAGCACTCCCGTGATGACCTTGCCGTAGCCGTTGAGCGCGGACCAGGAACTGACGTCGCCGGACGTCACCTGTGCGCGCAGCGCGGGCAGGCGGTCCATGAGGCCGAGGGCGTCGCTGTAGCGGTGCGCCGCGACGTCCGTGAGCGAGACCTCCTGCTTCCTGGTGTGGGCGACGGTGGTCCTGGCGCTGTCGACGCTCTGGCGCTGCTTCCGCAGATCGGCGGCGTCGGCGGCGTCCGTGTCGTGGGCGTCCGTGTCGTGGGCGTCCGTGTCGTGGGCGTCCGTGTCGTGGGCGTCCGTGTCGTGGGCGTCCGTGTCGTGGGCGTCGCCTGCTCCTGCGTCGGCGTCGGCGGCACTCAGTCGTTCGACGGACATCGTGCGTTCCATTTGCAGGGCCTTCAGCAAAGTGCGCAGCTCACCGCGCATCTTGACCAGCCGCTGCATATCCGCGTACGAGTTCGCACGCGTGACGTCGTCATGGATCTGCACGACGCCGAGACCGACAGCGAGCAGCGCTGGCACGAGCAGTACCGCCGCCAGCTTCACCAGTAGCCGCCAGTTCCGCCACTGCACGAGCGAAGCCCACCGCGACGGCCGTGCCGGGCGCGTTGCCGCATGCCTGGCCGCGCTCACGGTATGAACTCCGTACTCGGAAGAGCTTGCTCGCTGGTACCTGTCACGATGCTGTTTTCTCCCGGGTTTTCACCTGAGCAGGACGGGGACGCCCGGCAGCACAGAGTGGTGCCGGAGGGGGGATGGCGCGGCTGCCTGCGGTCACGCCACGATGCACGACCCCAGGGGCGGGCATATGTCCCGGGCATTGGATAGTTGTATTTCGAGAACTAAGAGAGGGTTCACCCAAGGGCCCTCAACCGACCCGGCGACGTCGCGGGTGCGCCCAAGGAAAACCATTGTTCCGTCTCCCAATCCTCGGATGCGAACCGATCCCCGCATGCCGTGTGCCGACCTGTCAAGCGCTGTGGGACCCAGGCGAGTTTAGGACAGCCAGACGAACGGCAACAATGCGGCCCCCCGACCCAGTCATCGACGAACCAAACCGTTACGCACATGATCTCCACATTCGGAGGTCCGGTCGACGACACCATGCGGGTTCGGTAAATGCTGGGCAAAAATAGGATCAAGTCGCCTTCAGTTCGGAGCCATTGCGGGCATTGAATGGTTCGAAACGGTTCTCGGGGTGCGTCTGGACACCCACGCGGGATTCGACGCTCGCCGCGTGAGCCGTGGGGCACTGGTTGACGGTGTGTGGCGGCTCGCTACACTCTCCAGCGCCCAGGGGCTACGGCTTGCTCCTTTCCATCGCTCGCCCGCTCGCCGCAGGCAGGAGCGCCCACGCGTCCTCCTGCCCGAATCCACAGAAAGAGGAACGTGACCAGGCCGGCAGGGTCGCCCCCCTTTGAAGTGTCCGAGCGGCCTGCCGGACGGGAGTTCACCGATCCCCGTCGCCAAGGCGAGCCCGACTACTCCGCGATTCAGCAGAGCGAGGAGTTCGTCCAGCTACGCAGACGGCTCCGGCTGTTCGTCTTCCCGATGAGCGCGCTCTTCTTCTGCTGGTACATGACGTTCGCTCTGCTTTCCGCCTACGCCCACGGCTTCATGAGCCAAAAGGTCACGGGCGAAATCAACATGGGCACCATCCTCGGTCTGTTGCAGTTCGTGTCCACGATCGTGATCGTTCTGGCGTACCGGCGTTTCGCCCGGAAGAGGATTGATCCGGAAGTGGACAGGATCCACGAACTGGCGGGAGTCGAGAAGCAATGAAGAGGCAGATCGCGTCCGACGCCATCGGCAGCCCCATGCTCAATCTGAGCGTGTTCCTGGTATTTGTCGTCATCACCCTGCTCATCGTCTACAGGGTCACCAACAAAAACCAGACGGCATCCGACTACTACGCCGCGGGCAGTGCCTTCACCGGTGTGCAGAACGGCATCGCGATGTCCGGCGACTTCCTCTCCGCGGCGTCCTTCCTGGGCATTTCCGGGGCGATCGCCGTCCACGGTTACGACGGGTTCCTCTACTCCGTCGGATGGCTCGTCGCCTGGCTGGTCGCCCTCCTGCTCATCGGCGAGCGGCTGCGCAACACCGGGCGCTACACCGTGGGCGACGTGATGGCCTTCCGCATGAAGCAGCGCCCGGTACGCGCCGCCGCAGCCAACGCCACCCTGGTCATCACGCTCTTCTACATGCTCGCCCAGATGGCCGGCGCGGGCGGACTGATGGCCCTGCTGCTGGACGTGCACACCAGGGGCGGGCGGGCGCTGCTCATCTGCGGCGTGGGCGCCGTCATGCTCCTGTACGTGCTGGTGGGCGGGATGAAGGGCACCACCTGGGTGCAGATCATCAAGGCCGGTCTGCTCCTGGTGTGCGTGACATTCATCAGCGTGTTCATCATCGGCAAGTTCGGATTCAGCTTTTCCGCGCTTCTGCAACAGGCGACGGAGAACAGCCCGTTGGGCAGCCGACTGCTCGAACCGGGCAGCTCGTACGGCCAGAACGCGATCAGCAAAATCGACTTCGTCTCGCTGGCCCTGTCGTTGGTCCTCGGAATCTCCAGCCTGCCGCATGTGCTGATGCGCTTCTACACCGTGCCGAATGCCAAGGAGGCGCGCCGCTCGGTGGTGTGGTGCTCCTGGTCGATGTTCATCTTCTACCTGGGAATTCTGGTCGTCGGTTACGGCGCCACAGCGCTGGTCGGTTCCGACGTGATTGCCAACGCCCCGGGCGGCGAGAATTCCGCGGCGCCGCTGCTCGCCTTCCATATCGGTGGAGTCGTGCTCCTGGGAGTCGTCTCGGCGGTGGCCTTCGCAACGATCCTGGCGGTCGTGGCCGGTCTGACCCTGGCCGCTTCGGCTTCGTTCGCGCATGACGTCTACGCCAACGTGATACGGCGCGGTAAGGCCGATCCCCGGTCCGAGATCCGGGTGGCCCGGCTGACGGCGATCGTGGTCGGCCTCCTGGCCATCGTCGGCGGCATCGTGGCCGACGGCCAGAACGTCGCCTTCCTCGTATCGCTGGCCCTGGCCCTCGCCGCTTCCGCCAACCTGCCGACGATGCTTTACACCCTGTTCTGGAAACGCTTCAACACGTCGGGGACGCTGTGGAGCATTTACGGCGGCCTGGTGTCCTGCCTCGTGCTCATCGTCTTCTCACCGGCGGTCTCGGGCACCTCCACGTCGATCTTCACGAGCGTCGACTTCCACCTCTTCCCGCTCGTCAATCCCGGCATCGTGTCGATCCCGCTCTCGTTCGTGCTGGGCTTCCTCGGCACCGTGTTCAGCCGACGCCCCGCGGATCCGGACAAGCAGGCGGAGATGGAGGTCCGGGCGCTGACCGGGATCGGCGCCCGGCTGTAGCCGCTCGCGAAGCCCCCGCTCTCGTGCTGAGAGCGGGGGCTTCGCCGTCCTGGCGCGGGGCCCCGGCACGGGGTCCGGGTGCCGGGCGCCGTCGCGCCCACGCCGGGACGTGGGGCCCGTCCCCTGGACCGCTGCCGACGGTTCCCCCAGGGGACGGGGGCTTTATGGGGCGGGTGCGACGGTGGTCAGTTGGAGCCCGCGTCCGCCGACGAGGGGCGCGGTGAGGATGACGGTGCGGCCCTCGTGTTGCAGGGCCTTGCCGATACGGGTGTGACGGGCGTGCCACCAGTGGCGGGGTGCGAGGAGGGTGCTGAGGCAGTCGCGGGTCTCCCCGTCGACGGCGATCCGTTCGCCCTTCTCGCGCAGGCGCAGGGCGTGGCAGGCGTAGCCGGTGAGGAGCGTCGCGAGGTTGCCTTCCATGATCTCGATGACCTGCCCGGACGGCATGGGCCGCGGGTAACTGGTGAGAAACGCGGGCCCCTGCGGCAGCTCGTACATGAGCCGCACGGCGCGGTCCTGGATGCGGCGCATCACGAAGCGTGCCTGCTGGCCGTCGAGGACGGCGACGGGGAAACCCGCCGTGGTGGCCCAGCCGTGAGGGTCGTAGAAGACATCCTCGGGGTCGGCGGGAATGAGAACGGTGTGATCGCGGGACACAGGGTTGCTCCAGGTCAGTGGTGGGTGGGCGCGGGGTCGGTGTCGTCGGCGCGACGTTTTCCGGCGCCGGTGAAGACGGTGATGGCGCGGGCCACGGTCTCCCCGGTGACGTCGGCGCGGATGGCGGCGAGGGGGAGGTAGGCGCCGTGCCCGGGGCACAGCCACACGGGTTCGTGCCACGGATAGCGCGCGGTGGCCAGGTAGCGCATGACGGGGCCCACGTGACCGTCACCCTCCACTTCGCAGGCGCGGCCGGTCACCGTGCCGCCTCCGGGTTCTGGGCGCGGGCCTCGTCCTCGGCGGCGATGTCGGCCGCGCACCCGTCACACACCTTCACCGGAACAGTGCGCGTCCGTGTCTGCGGGCTCGCGCCCCGCTCGTCACCGGAGTACAGCTCAAGGACCGTCTGCGTACCGGGCACCCGACAGCACCGGAAACAGCGCGGACTCACCGCCCGGCCCCGCTCTCGTACTCGCGGGGCCCGTGCTCGGCACGGATCACCGCGTCCAGCACCACGTGCAGCAACCGCGCATCGGTGAGCCCATGCTCCGCCCACCCCCGCACCCAGTGCGTGAAGGCCGAGCGAGTGCACCAGCCAGGCGGAACCGTCAGATGCTGCGCAGTGCCGAGCAGTTGCACCCACGAGGTCTCCGGCACCACCCACCCCCGCGTCGCACCGGGCGGCACCAACCAAGTCAGCCGGTACCCGTACGGATCCCGGATCACGGCGCCGGACTCACGGCCGAGCCGCGCCAGCACCTGGCGGCCCAGATACGCGGGGACTGCGACCCCATCCCAGAACACCCCGGCGGGCAACAACTCGGCGGCGACACCGGAGGGCGGAGCCCATGTGTGAAGGGCCGGGCTCATCGGACTGCCTGCTCTGCGCGTACCGTGCAGACGAACGTGTGGTGGTCTGCGGCCCAGTCGAGGACGCGTTTGCGTTCCCCCGGCCGGTGGCTCCACATCTCCGTGGATTGCGTGACGAACCCTTGTGCCCGCCCCGAGACGAGGAGTTCCGCCAAAGAGGGCCACTGCTCCCGGTCCCGGAGCGTTGTCTCCGGGCCGCAGCGGTCCACCAGTTCCGCGACCACGGTCCAGTCGCGGGCAGCGGCATACCGGCGCAGTTCGATCAGCGGCGAGGCGGCATCCGCATCGGCCGCCAGACACAGGTACAGGACGACCGCTGTGCGTCCGGTTGCCGCGTCGGCGAGGCTGGCG
This sequence comes from Streptomyces daliensis, assembly GCF_054782395.1. Lineage (NCBI taxonomy): Bacteria > Bacillati > Actinomycetota > Actinomycetes > Kitasatosporales > Streptomycetaceae > Streptomyces > Streptomyces daliensis. The sequence continues at coordinate 19,762 of NZ_BAAGSO010000089.1, forward strand.
CGGCGGATGTGGTCAGGGACAGTGCGGCTCATGTCGTCGCCTCGCGGTCGATGGTCGACGGGTTCGCGAGCTGCGCCTGGAGTTCCAGTAGCAGTTCGGTCGCCTCGTCCTGCGTCATGACGAGGTCGCCGTCACCGACGTGCTTGCCGTCCTTGAGCACCCATAGCGGGAGTGCGATACGGCCCGCTTGTGTGCGCCGTAAGGGGCGCCGGGAGAGCCGTTCGATTCTTACGCCCTGGGCGGGGTTGGCGGTCACTTCGGTCGCCCTCCGCTGTCGGTGAGTCGTCCTCATGTCACGGACGGTAGGGCGCACAGCAAGGGACGGCCCGGAAGGATTTTCCGGGCCGTCCCTGGTTCCGGGTTGAGGCTACGTCAGCACACCGATGTGTGACGCGAGTTTGTGCACGTCACTGCGCATCTGCGGGCGAGGTCGCTTGAGGAGGGTCTGTACGGCTTCCCTCACAAGAGGGAAGTACCGGATCTCCTCCGGGCTTGCCTCCATGATCTTGTTCAGCATGTAGAGCGTGCCGAAGTCATCGTTGGTCAGCCGGTGCGCGTGCATCACCTCGACGAGGTATCGCGTCGTCCGCTCCAGCGGCAGCACCCCGCCGGGTTCGGGCACCGTGACGTCGTCAGCCAAGCGCAACGCCTCATGCGCGTCGCCTTCCTCGGCCGCGAGGTGCACGCCGTGCATGCGGACGTTCGTCGGCCCGAAGGCGGTGTGGAAATCGTTGCGATCGGCGCCGATCCGGTCCGCCACGTCCTCTGCCTTGTGCAGCATCTCCCACGCCGTAGGCGCCTTGCTGTCGCGTGCTGCGGCGATGACGGCAACGAGGTGGAGGGCTCCGTACGCCGAGAGGTGCTCGGGTGTCGCTGCCTCGCCCGGTCGGCAGTGATCGATAGTGCGCCGGGCCAGATCGAGGCTGTCAGCGACCTCGCCGGAGCTGACGAGGATGCCGCAGACGTTCCACGCTGCTGCGGCGATCAGCGACAGATCCCCGGTCTCGTCCGCGATCTGCATCGCGCGGTCGGCCGCCCGCAGACTCAGCTTGCGCTCGCCGACGCGTCGCAGGAACACCTGGTGCAGGTGCAGCAGTGACACGAGGCTGCGGGTCGCCGCAAGCTCGTCCTCGCCGGTCACGTCGCGCAGCGTGGCGTACGCCTCCGCGAGCAGACCGGGCAGCAGCTCACCGACCGGCAGGTACCGCTCGGTCTCGTTCTCGTAGATGGCCCACGCCTCGCGCACGCGCTCGGCGAGCTGCTGCGCGGTGAGTGCGTCGCCGGGCAACCCGATCCCGAGCAGCGAAGGCGGCGTGTTGATGGCCCGTCGGATGCCGGGAACGGTCGGATGCTCGGGGCCAGCGGCGAGACTCAGGTCGAAGTACGGGCCAGTGAGGTCGGCGACGTTTTCGATGTCCAGAGCCCGGCCCATGGTGATGAGCATGGACACGCTGTCGATGGGGATGATGCCGCGCTCGGCCTTCGAGAGCCAGTCCTCGGAGCGGCCGACGAGCCCGGCGAGGGCTGCCTGCGGCATCCCCTTCCGGTTGCGGTAGTACCTGATCCGCTCCCCGGTGGTCATGTTGGACGGTTCGATCATGTGGGTCCCCTTGATGGGATGTAGAGCACTCACCGGCCAGCGTACGGCCGGGTGATGGGCCCGCGCACGGGTCACAATGCGGGCTTCCCCTACGGGAAGCACTCACGCGGCCCCCGCCCTCAGCTCTGCCCGAGGTCCAGCTACAGGGCCGTGCGGGAGGTCGCCGTCGCGAATCCTGTCGGTGCCGTCTCCCGCGCCCCGATCAGCGTCGAGACCCGGCGCAGACGCGCCGTCGACGCGCGTCCGACCTTGTCCACGATCACCTGCGGCAACGCCTGGTGCCGCGCCCACTCCGGCGACGCGGTCAGCGCCTCCTCCAGCGTGTCCAGTGCGTCGTCCCACCGTCGCGTGTCCGCCTGCGCCATCGCCCGGTCCAGCGCGTACCGGCGCTGCGCGGCCTGGGACAACTCCGCCTCGTCATCCGGCGTCACACTGCCCGCCAGATCGAGCGCCTGACCGGCCTTGCCCAATGCGACGTTGATCCCCACGGCCTGAGTGGTGGCGGAGACGGGCCCGAACAGGGTGCCGTGCGCCCTGTGCTCGCCGCCCATCCGGGCCCCGGCCGCATGGCTCTGGCTCAGCAGGTCCGCAGACCGCTCCTTGTCCCCCATCCGCGAGGCGACGACCGCCGCGAAGTTCACGTGGCTGCCGTAGACGGTCAGTTGCTCCACGGTGGCGCGGGAGAAGCGAGGCTCGATATCGGCGGCCGCCTTCTCCGCGAGCCTCAGAGCATCGGGGAGCCGGGCGTCGCGCAAGTAGATCCAGGCCCGGCCGGAGTCCACCAGTGCCTGCCGCAGATCGTCCGCCGCCGCGGCGGACTCGGAGCGGGCGTGGCCGATCGCGGTGTAGGCAAGGTCCCGCTGGCCGAGCAGGTTCGAGACGTAGGCCGCCACCCGGTAGGCGTCGGCCAGGAGACCATGGGCACCCGCACGAGCCCCGTCCGGCTGGTCGTGCAGTCGGGCCGCCGCCGAGCGCACCAAGGGTGCCGCGACCGCACCGGCCTCCGCGTACCGGCCGTCCCAGTACAGATCCCAGCACCGGTCCACGGCGGCGCGCAGCTCCGCGACGGTCGGCGCCTCGTCATCCTGCTGGAGAATCCCAGCCGCCGTGTCGTGGACCGTGTGCGACAGCCGCCGGAGCATCTGCCGGTCCTCGTGCCCGAGTCCACGGCGCGGGGCCTGCTGGCCGAGGATGACAGAGACGTCGGCGGACAGCGCGTCGGAGAGGGCGAGCAGAGTGGGCAGGGTGAGCTGCACGTCCTGCTCGGCTCGGCGGACGCGGACCGGGGAGAGACCGGCGAGGTGCGCCAGCTCGTCCTGGGTGCGTTCACCTCGGAGAATCTTGATTCGCTCGCCTGTGCTGTACTCAGCCCATTGCGGCATACTGAACTCCCATCCCATTGCTGACACTTGGGACGGTACGCCCGGCGCCGCGCCGGGCGACAGTCGTCGCCCCTCGCCTCACGGCGGGGGCCGCATGCATGAGCGTCGCCGAGCGGCATCCACGTGCCCCGTACAGCCGGCTGTTCTGCCTTTCAGGGCTCCATGGGCGGGTCTACCGTCGAACGGGAAGAAGGGACGTGGAGATGAACGGCCAGCGGTCCGGGCAGCCGGTGCTGCGGCGCCTGGGCGGGGCGGAGGCCTGCGCGGAGCAGGAGCGGTTGCTGGACCTGCATGACGAGGTGTACGCGGGGAGCGGTGACCCGTTGGCGGCCCGCGCGAGCTTCGCGCCGTTCCTGGACGCGTGGCTGACACGACCGGACTTCGCGGCCGTCGTCGCGACGGCGGGCCCACGGCTGGTCGGGTCCTCGCCTACTACGGCGACCGGATGCCCGCTTCCGTCGAAGTACGGCTGCACGACACTCCGCTGTACAACAGCATCTACCGCTTCGACGACGAGATGATCGTCAACGTCCACGCCTACGGCGTGCTCGCCGCCTATACGCCGACGATGCATCTGCGGCGTATAGACGGCCAGTTCTTCCACACCTACGTCGAGTCGTACGAGCGGGTATGGGCATCGGCCCGGCCCGTCAGCCTGGGGAACCCGGAAGAGGGGCGATGAAGGGGACGCGGAGGATCGACCACTGGCGGGACCCGGATGCGCCGCAGCCGACCAGCCGCAAGACCTCGGCCAGCGTATTCGTCCGCGACGACGACGGCCGGCTGCTGATGCTGCGCCGCGTCGACAACGACCTGTGGACCATCCCCACCGGTGGCGTGAAGAAGGGCGAGACCGTCGGGCAGGCCGGAATTCGGGAGTGCAAGGAGGAGACCGGGCTCGATGTGGAGGTGGTGGGCCTGGTCGGAGTGTTCTCCACTCCCGACCACGTGATCGTCTACATGCACGGAGACCGCGTGGACGAGGTACGGCAGCCGATCAACATCTGCCTGCGGGCCCGGTTGCTCGGCGGGCAGGTACGCCCCCAGCCGGACGAGGCGGCCGAAGTGCGCTGGATCGACCCGTCCGAACTGGACACGTACCCCGTGCATCCCGCACTGCTGGAACGCATCAGACACGGGCTGACCTCGCAGACCCCGTACATCACCTGAGCCCGGACGCGGCCCCCGCCCTCAGCCCAGCCCGTCGAGGTGGGTGCCGATCTGGAGGAAGGCCGGGACCAGTGGTGCGGGCGGGACGGATGGGGACATGACCTGGGAGCCGAAGTGGACGATGACCAGGTCGAGTCGGGGTGAGACGAACAGCCGCTGGCCGTGGATGCCGCTGGCCATGAAGGAGCCGTAGGGGTCGTTGAGGACCCACCACAGGTCGTGGTACGAGAGGTTGGCGGGCGAGTCGGGGGGCGCGGCGGGGAAGCGGACCCGTCGGGCGTAACCGTCGGGGACACCGCTGACGATGGTGGTGGCGACGGCCTCGGGGACCACTTGGCGCCCGCCCACCGCTCCGCCGCAGCGCAGCATCTCGCCGAGCCGGGCGACATCGCGCGCGGTGGCGCTGAACCCGCCGCAGGCGGCCTCGACGCCCTCGCTGTCGAGGACGTAGTACGCGTCCTCGTCCGCGCCGAGACGGGACCAGATCAGCTCGCTGAGCAGCGCGGATGTCGTCAGCCCCGTCACTCTGCGCAGGACTTCGGCGAGGGCTTCGACGTTGCCGTTCTCATAGCGGAAGGCGGTGCCCGGCGCTCCGGTGGCCCGCGCGGTGGAGAGGTGTTCGCGGATGCTCGTCGGGCCTTGGTAGCCGTAGGGCCACATCTGGGGTGCGATGACCGCCTGGTAGCGCTGGGCCTCGATCGCCTTGTCGAAGGCGCGGCCCGCGTAGCTCATCCGCGTGCCCATGTGCAGCAGGTCGTCGATCCGCGCGGCACCGAACGCGGTTTCCGCCAGCTCGGGGACGTACGCGGACGTGCGCGCGTCGCGGTCCAGTTCGCCCTGGTGGGCGAGCGTCGCCGCCAGGAGCCCCAGATACGACTTGGCCGCCGAGGCGTTGAAGTGGGCGGTCTCAGGGCGCGTGCCGTGCAGGTATGTCTCGTGGACGACGGTGCCTCGGTGCAGCACCAGCAGGGCGTCCGTCTGCGCCGCGGCGAACAGTTCGGGCAGCTTGAGCGTGCGCCCGTCGGGTGCGGTGATCTCGACGGTGTCGATGCCCGCGTCCCGCCCGGGCAGTTCCCGGCGCTGCTCACGGCCCCGCCACACGCGTCGGCTCGGCGAGAGTTCGCGGCCCGCTGACGTGAAGCGGCGGATCCAGTCGGGGTCGGAGTATCCGCGGGTCCACTTCAGCTCGCTCAGCGGGGCCGTGTGGGGCATGAGGACTGCTCTCTTTCTGTTCGGAGCTGGCTTACTGGTTCCGTACGTGCCTCTCGTTAACGTACAGACTGTTCAGCATTTTCGACAGGGTGCGGTCAGAACCGTTGACCGGAAGACGGCCCCCCGTTACGTTGCCAAATTAGTTGCTCGCTACCAGACAATTTGTTTGGGAAATGTGCGCGTCGGGTCTGCGACCTGCGCAGGGGGACATGCGCAGCGACGGCCGCACAGCCCTTCCCTCCGAGCCGCAGGAGTCTCAATGGCGAACCCGCCACCGTCCGCCGCACCCCTGGACGCGGACGCGCACACCGTCCCCGACGCCGAGGCGGCGTCGGCGCCCGTCTTCGACCGGCGGCACGCCTGGCTCATCGCCGCGATGATCGTCACGTTCATGATCATCAACTTCGCGGACAAGTCCGTGCTCGGCCTCGCGGCCGTACCGATCATGGCCGAGCTGAACATCAGCAACAGCACGTACGGCGCGATATCCAGCTCGTTCTCGATCCTGTTCAGCCTGTCCGGGCTGGTCGTCGGGTTCGTCTCGGCGCGGATCTCCAGCCGGGTGCTGCTGTTCACCATGGCGATGCTGTGGGCGGTGGCCCAGCTTCCCGTCCTGGTCATGGCATCGGTGTCGACGCTGGTGGCGGGCCGGGTGCTGCTCGGCGCGGCGGAGGGGCCCGCCACGTCCATGTCGATGCACGCCCTGTACAAGTGGTTTCCGCTGGACCGGCGCGGCCTGCCGTCTGCGTTGCAGATCAGCGGGGCCGCGCTCGGCACGCTGATCGCGGCGCCGGTCGTCACTTGGCTCATCACCAGCTTCGGCTGGCGCTCGGCGTTCGCCGCGCTGGCCGTGACGAGTGTGGTGTGGAGCGCGATCTGGTGGAAGGTGGGGCGCGACGGGCCGTACGGCGCCGCCCGTCCCGCCCGCGACCGTGCGGCCCGTGACCGTGCAGCGCACACCGGCGCCGCTCCCGCGCCGCCCCAACAGCGGCTCCCCTACCGTCGGCTGCTGACCAACGGCACCGTGATCGGCAGCATCGCCGGTGCCTTCGGCGCCTCGTGGGCTATGGCCCTGAGCCACGCGTGGCTGCCCGTCTATCTGCGGACCCAGCTGGGCCTGACGCCGGGCACGGCGGCCACACTCATCAGCGCCATCGCGGCCTTCAGCCTCGTCCTGCTCCTGTCGGTCTCGCCGCTGGTGGACTTCCTGAACCGGCGCGGAGTGTCCACCCGCTGGTCGAGCGGGGTGCCGCAGGGCATCGCCGTCATGGCCGCCGGTGTCGCCATGGCGGCGCTCTCTTTCGCCGACGGGCAGGTGCTGGCGATCGTGCTGCTCGCCCTGGCGTTCGGCGGCCACGCCATCGTCTTCCCGCTGCACTACATGACCACGGCCGCCGTCGTGCCGCCCCTCCAGCGCGGGGCACTCTTCGGCATCGTCGCGGCCAGCGGCACCCTGCCCAACCTGATCGCCCCCTACCTCACCGGGCACATGCTGGACTCGGCGGACTCGCAGAGCGCGGGTTACACCAGCGCGTTCCTGCTGACCGCCGCCGTCATGCTGCTGACCGGCCTGGTGGCGCTGCTGACCATCAGGCCCGAACGCGACGCGCGGCGCCTGGGGCTGGTCGAGGACTCCGCCGCCTGAGCGGGCCCGGGTCCGCCCAGGCCGGGGCCCGCACGGACCGGCGTCCGCTCAGTCCTGGACCCGCCCAGTCCTGGACCCGCTCAGTCCTGGGCGTCGAAGCCGCTCGCCCAGTACCGCCCGCGCATCGACAGGTCCAGAAGCATCCGTACGACCTCCTCGGCGGGAAGCGACGGCGCGTCCTGCTCCGCCCACCAGCGCAGCACCGCGACCTGCTCGCCGACCCAGACCCGGGCCAGCAGGTCCGCGTCGATGCGCGGCTGTACGCCGTTGCGCTCGGCGCGGGCCCGGAACTCCTCGGCCGTGGCCCGCGCGCAGGCGTCGACGAACATTTGCAGTGGCTTACCGTCGCCCTCGCCGCGCAGCACGATCCGGTACAGGTCGCGTTCCTCGCGGGCGTGCCGCAGCATCTCCAGGACCGGCTTGCCCGTGAAGCCCACCGTGCTGTCGGCCACCGCGGGGGCCAGGCGTTCGCCCAGTGTCTCCAGCAGGTCGGACGTCACACGCGCGAACAGGTCCTCCTTGTCCCGGAAGTGCGCGTAGAACGTCGCACGCGCGACGTCGGCGCGCTCGGTGATGTCCTCCACCGTCAGGGCCGTGAACCCGCGTTCCAGGACCAGCTCCACCAGGGCCCCGCCCAGCAGGCGTCGCGACCGCCTGATCCGTCTGTCCTCGGCCATCGTGACCTCTCCTCGCCTGCCGCCTTCGGTGCGCGCACCAGTGTAGGAGAGCCTTGACACCCAAGCAGTTAATGAACAGCCTGTATGTAATTGTTCGTGTTGTAAGCAACCCACATTCCGCACCTCCGCCACCGCACCGGGAGTACGCCCTCATGAACCTCGGCACCTATCTGTCCCGCAGCGCCCGCTACTGGCCCCAGGAGACGGCCCTGGTGTGCGGGGAGCGGTCCGCGACCTTCGCCGAGCTGGACAGGGTCACGAACCGCCTCGCCTCCGCGCTGGCCGCCCGCGGCCTGCGGCCCGGTGACGCGGTGGCGTCCCTCGCGTGGAACCGCGGCGAGCTGGTGGAGGTCGAATTCGCCCTGTACAAGGCGGGGTTGACCCGCGCCCCGATCAACGCACGCCTCGGCCGCGGCGAGATCGAGCACATCCTGCGCTACGCCCCCGTACGCGCCCTGGTCTTCGACGCCGCGCACCGCGAGGACGCGCTCGCCGCCATCGCCGCCGCCGGCACCGGCTGCCTGCCCGTCCCGCTGGACCCGCCCGCGAGCCCGCAAACCGGTGAGGCCGCCTACGACGCGCTGCTCGCCGAGAGCGCGGACGACCCGTTCAGCGTGGACGTCGCCGAGGACGAGCCCTGCGTCCTGAACTTCACGTCGGGCTCTACCGGGGCGCTCAAGGCGGCCGTGCAGACCGTCGGCAACCGGCTCGCGAACATGCGCAAGCAGCTCATGAGCGACGAGTCCAGGCCACGCGCTGGCAGCCGCTATCTGGCCTGCGGCCCCATCACGCACGCCACCGGAATGGGCCTGCTCGCCGGTGTCTTCGGCGGGGCCACGACATATGTGCTGCCCGCCTGGAGCCCGGAGAGCTTCCTGGCGACGGTGGAGAAGGAGGCCGTCACCGCGACGTTCCTGGTGCCCGCCATGCTGAACATGGTGCTCGCCCACCCCGGCGCGGCCGGGCGCGACCTGTCGTCGCTCACGAGCGTGCGCATCGGCGGCGCCCCCATCTCGCCCCAACGCCTGCGCGACGCGGTGGAGTTCTTCGGACCCGTCGTCGCGCAGGGGTACGGGCTGGGCGAGACCACCAGCGTGGTCGCGGGCCTGAGCAGCGAGGAGATCGCGCGCGCCGTCGAGGAGGACGCCGAGCTGCTCCAGTCGTGCGGGCGCGCCGCGTACGACACCGAGATACGTGTCGTCGACGAGGCGGGCCGGGAGCTGGGCCCGCGCGAGGTCGGCGAGATCATCGTGCGGGGGCCCGACTGCGTGCGCGAGTACTGGAAGGAGCCCGAGCTGTCAGCGCAGACCTTCCGGGACGGGTGGGTGCACACCGGGGACCTGGCGTGGATGCGGGAGGACGGCTATCTGTTCCTCGTCGACCGCAAGAAGGACATGATCATCTCCGGCGGGTTCAACATCTACTGCACCGAGGTCGAGGCCGCGCTCTACGAGCATCCCGCCGTACAGGAAGCGTGCGTGATCGGCGTCCCCGACGAGAAGTGGGGCGAGGCGGTCAAGGCCGTCGTCGTCACACAGCCCGGCGCGACCGTCACCGCCGACGAGCTGACCGGCTTCTGCGCCGAGCGCCTGGACCGCCTCAAGAAGCCCCGCTCCGTCGACTTCGTGGCCGAACTGCCCCACAACCGGAACGGAAAGCTCGACCGCAAGGCCGTGCGCGAACCGTACTGGGCCGACACCGCACGCCGCGTCAACTGACCCCCGCCCGCCCTCCGCTTCCGCCCCGACCCTGGAGCCCCTGTGCCGTTCACCCTGCACCCCGCCTACGACCACGACCCGCGCCTGGCCGAACTCGTCGAGCGGCTGCGCACATACCTCGACGGCGAGCTGGCCGACTACGAACGCGAGCGCGGCCTCACCCGCGAGAGCCGCCTCACCCGCGCCGACCTCGAACCGGTGTGGCGGCGCAGCCGCGAGCTGGGCTTCTACGGCATCCACCTGCCCGAGGAGTACGGCGGGCAGAACCTGTCGTTCAGCCAACTCGCCGCCCTCAAGGAGGAGATCGGGGCCAGCGGCCGGGTCCTGTCGCACAGCGTGCTCGGCGACATGGGCGGGCCGCTGCGCGCGGGCGACATCCTCAAGCACGCCACCCAGCACCAGTTGGACACGTACCTGCTGCCGCTGATCCGCGGCGAGCGTGCCTGTTGCTTCTCCCTGACGGAGACGGACGCGGGCTCCGACGTACGGTCCATGCGCACCGTCGCCGTGCGGGACGGCGACGACGGCTACCGGCTCACCGGGCACAAGGTGTTCTCCTCGGCCGGGCCGTTCGCCGACTTCGCGATCGTGGTGGCACGGATGGCCGGAACCGGCGAGCGGGAGGGCGAGAAGCCGGAGTTCTCCGCCTTCCTCGTCGATCTGGACAGCCCCGGCTGCCGCGTCGAGGACGGGGCGACGCCGATGTCCGGGGAGCACATCGAGAGCGACATCGTCCTGGACGACTGCCATGTCCCCGCCGCCAACCTGCTGGGCGAGGAAGGCAAGGGCATGCGCATCGCCCTCGGGCGGGTCACCACCAACCGGCTGCTGCACTGCCCCACCGTGCTCGGCGCCACCCGTCGCGCGCTGGCCCTGACGCTGGACCGCACCCGCAACCGCAAGGTCGCGGGCGGCCAGCCGCTGCTGAAGCTCCAGGCCATCCAGCACAAGATCGCCGACATGGCCACCGGGCTCTACGCCGCCCGCTCCATGACGTACGACGCGCTCGCGGCGCTCGACGAGGGCCGCGAGGTCCACAACGAGGCGTTCATGTGCAAGCTGTTCGTCGCCGAGTCCTCCTTCCGCATACTCGACGAGGCCGTGCAGATCTTCGGCAAGGAAGGGCTCACGCAGGGCAACGAGATCGAGTTCCTCTTCCGTAAGATCCGCATGTTCCGCGTCCTGACCGGGACGTCGGAGATCCAGCGCAACGGCATCGCCAAGTTCCTGGCCTTCGCGGAACCGGCCCGGACCGCCTGATCGCGCTGGGGAATCGCGCTAGGAGTACGTTTCGATCGAGCTGCTGGGGACCCAGCCGCACCAGTCGTTCGTGCGGTCCGAGTACTGCACCTTGATCCACGAGCCGTGGAGCCCGTAGATGGCCATGGTGGTGCCCTTGTAGACGGTCTCGCGGCGGAGGACCGCTGCGACGAACAGCGCTTCCGTCACATCAGGGGGAGTTGCACGTGGTCCCCGCGCATGCGGGGCTCCTCAGCTCGCCCCGTCTGCCCCCGCCTCGGATTTGATGAAGCGGGCCAGTCTGTCGATGCCCTCCTTGATGGAGTCCGGGGTGAGGTAGCTGATGGACAGGCGGAGGGCGGATTCGCCGCCTTGGTTCAGGTAGAAGTACGACATCGGGGTCCAGATGACGCCGAAGTCCTCCGCCGAGCGGGTCAGTGCCGCGTTGTCCGTGGGGAAGGGGACGTCGAGGGTGAGGAAGAAGCCGCCGGTGGGGGTGTTCCAGCGGATGCCGAGGGCCGTGCGTTCGGCTGGGGGGAAGCGCTCTTCGAGGCGGGTGAGTACCGTGCGCATCGCGTTGCCGTAGTAGGCGGCCGTGTCGGCGTTGAAGTCCGAGGGGCGGCCGTCGGCGGCGAGGAGCATGCCTGCCACGACGGTCTGGCTCACCGCTGACGTGTTGACCGTCACCATGCTCTTGATCTTCGCCAGCTCGTCCGCCAGCAGGCTCGCGCCCTCGCCGTCGCCACGCACCGGCTGGTCCGCGACGGCGAAGCCGATCCGCGCGCCGGGGAACAGCGTCTTGGAGAAGGACCCCAGGTGGACGACGCTGCGGGTGCGGTCCAGGGACTTCAGGGTCGGCAACTGACGGCCGGGGCTGACGGACCTGTACGGGCTGTCCTCCAGGATGAGGAGGTCGTGGCGGGCGGCCAGTGCCAGGAGTTCGTGCCGCGTCTCGACGGGCATCGTCGCGCCCGAGGGGTTCGCGTGGTCGGGGGTGACGTAGAAGGCGCGGGGTCTGCGCCCGCGCGCCCGTTGGGCGCTGAGCACCGCTTCGAGGTCCGCGCAGCGGAAGCCGCTCGCGTGCTCGGGGACCGCGACGGCCTCGACGTCGAGCAGCCGGGCAGCGCCCGTGATCCCCACGTAGCAGGGGTCGGGGACCAGCAGCACGTCGTCGGGCCCGGCGATCAGCGCGCGCACCGCGAGCAGCATGGCCTCCTGGCAGCCCGCGGTGACCACGATGGACTCCGGCGGTACGTCGATGCCCTCGTCGCGGCGCAGCGTGTCGGCCACCAGGTCGCGGATCAGGCCGCTGGTCGGGCCGTACTGGAACACCGTGTCCCGCACCTGGTCCGGGGAGTGGCCTGTGGCCGTCAGGTGGTCGAGGTAGCGGCGCAGGTGGTCGAAGATCTGCTCGGAGTGGAAGAAGCCGCCGTAGGGGCGGCCCGGTGCGAAGGAGATCGCCTCGGGGTAGCGGCTGGTGATCTCGTTGAGGAAGTTCATCGTGCCCAGGAGCGGGTCACGGACGCTGCCGTGCAGGTCCTCCCTTCGCAGGGCCTCTGTGCGCGCCTCCTCCCTTCGCAGGTCCTCGGTGCGCGACTCCTCCCTTCGTGCCTCTCCCCCTCGCACGTCTCCCCCTCGCGGCTCTTCTCGTCGCGGCTCCGCTGTTCGCGCCTCTCCCCCTCGCGAACCCTCCTGCACGGGCGGAGCCGTTCGCGGTGCCAGCAGGTCCGGGCCCGCGTCCGCCACCGAGGCGGTGCCGCAGAGCGCCATCGCCTCCGTCAGCTCGTCGGCGACGATCCCCAGCACCCGCGCCACGCCCTCCTCCCCGCCGACGGCCAGCCCGTGCAGCACGGGCCGCCCCAGGAGCACGGCGTCGGCGCCCGACGCCAGCGACGTCAGGACGTCGGCGCCGCGCCGGACGCCGCCGTCGACGAGGACGGGGCAGGCACCCGCGACGGCGGAGGCGACCTCCGGCAGCGCGTCGAGCGTGGACGGCGCACCGTCCAACTGGCGTCCCCCGTGGTTGGAGACGATCAGGCCGTCCACGCCCGCGTCGACGGCCCGGCGCGCGTCGGCCCCGCCGAGCACCCCCTTCAGGAGCACGGGGAGCGAGCTGACCGACCGCAGCCAGCCGATCACCGACCAGTCCAGGGCCGCGTCGAACTCGGCGAGCGCGTGCTCCATGGGCGAGCCGAACCCCGTACCGGAGCCGGAATCCTGGAGGTTGGCCGGGCGGACCGTCGGCGGGAGTGTGAAGCCGTGGCGCAGGTCCCGCAGTCTGCGGCCGAGGCGCGGTGCGTCGACGGTGAGGACCAGCGCCTCGAACCCGGCGCGCTCCGCGCGGTGGATCAGCTCCCGGGTGAGGGAGCGGTCGCGGAAGCAGTACACCTGGAGCCAGAGCGGTGACGAGGCCGCCGCGGCGATGTCCTCGAAGGTGTGCCCCGCGAAGGTGCTGACGACGAACGGCAGTCCGGTGGCTCCGGCAGCCCGCGCCGTCGCGATCTCGCCCTGTTCGTGGACCAGGGTGTGGTACGCCATGGGCGCGATGCCGACGGGCGCCGCCCAGGTGCGTCCGAGTACACGGGTCCCGGTGTCGGGCAGGCCGACGCCCGCCAGCACCCTCGGCAGCAGCCGCGCCCGCTCGAAGGCGTCCGCGTTCGAGCGGAGTGTGCGTTCGTCGCCCGCGCCTCCCTCGATGAAGTCCCACGTCTTCACGGGCACGGCCGCGCGGGCGCGTTCGGCGTAGTCGGCCAGGGTGAGGGGGGCGAAGCCGGGATCGGTGTCCGTCACAGCGCCGCCTGCCGGTCGCGCTCCACCGCTTCGTACAGCGCCCGTATGTTGGCGCTGCCGAACCCCCGGGAGCCCCGGCGCTGGATCAGCTCGTAGAAGAGGGTGTCGCGCTCGTACGGCGAACGGCTGAACAACTGGAGCAGGTAGCCCCATTCGTCGCGGTCGGCCAGCACGTGCGTGTCCCGCAGCTCCGCGATCCTCTCCGGCGTCTCGGTGAACCGCTCCTGGAGCATGTCGTAGTACGAGCCCGGCGTCTCCAGGAACTCGACGCCACGGGCGCGCAGTTCACGCACGGCCGGGACGATCTCATCGGTCAGGAACGCGAGATGCTGCACACCGGGGCCGCCGTTGCGTTCCAGGAACGCGTCGAGCTGCCCGGAGCCCTTCGCCGGGTCCGGCGCGACCAGCGTGAAGGTGATGCCTCCCGACGCGCCGCGCACGACGATCGAGTCCATCGCCTGCCCGCCGACGTCCACGTACTCGGAGGAGTAGCGGGCGAGCCCGAAGGCGTCGCGGTAGAAGTCGGCGAACTGGTCGAGCGTGCCGCCTTCGAGGCAGACGGCCACATGGTCCAGGAGCCGGATCCGCTCCCCCGCCGGGTCCGGGCGCGATCGCCCCGTGGACGTGGGCCGTGGCGATGGCGGTGCGGGGAGCAGCGTGTGGCGTACGCCGCCGAAGCCGAGCACGGCCGGGGCTCCGTTCGCGGCACCGCTCGCGGTCCCGTTCGCCGAGTCCGCGGGGCGACCGCCGGCCGCGAGGGCCGCGTCCCGTGTCGCGTCGACGTCGTCGCAGGCCAGGGCGATGTCCGCGACACCGTCACCGTGCCGGTCGAGGAACCCCCAGGTTTCCTGGCCCGACGTGACGACCAGCCGTACGTCGCCCTGCGCCAGGTGGACGGAGCCGCGTCCGGTGCCGGGACGGTGGCCGGTCCGGGTGAAGCCCATGGCCGAGACGAAGTAGTCGACCATGGCGGCATCGTCGGCGGTGTACAGCTCGATGTAGGCGATGTCCTGTGCGGACACGGGGGTTACCTCCTGGAGGATGCCGGGGCGGGAGCGGGGGCGGCGGTGCGGGACGACGGCGCCCGGAGGAAGGTGTCGAGGTCGATCAGCCGGACCCGCTCCACGCCCGGCGACTTCGCCGAGTAGTCGAGGCGCGCCGGCCGCTCGGCGTCGTGGAAGTAGACGGCCTCCAGTTTCCCGCCCCCGCCTCCGCCCCGCGACTCGGCGAGCAGCGGATTGGCGACGAGGAAGTCCCGTACGGCCGGAGTGTCGTGCCGCACCCGCAGCCACAGCCGCTTGCCGCCGAAGTGGTTGGGCGGCAGCACGACCCGCGTACCGAAGCGCCGCTTCCACTGGTAGGTGCCCTTGCTGAGGAAGGGCTCGGTGCCCTGGAAGTCCAGGTGGTCGACCCCGTTGTCGGCCGCCCACCCCACCAGGAAGTGGTAGATCGCCTTGAAGGCACCGCTGTCGTAGTGCTCCTGCGCCCCGTCGCGCACCCCGAGCAGCCGGAGGGTCAGGGTGCCAGAGCGGGGGTCCCAGTGGCAGAGCGCCCCGCCGACGGGTTCGCCGCCCTCGCGCAGCATGAACAGGCGGCCTCCCCTGAAGAGGCACTCGTAGGACGTGGGCTTGTTCTCGGTCCGCTCGCGCTTGCCGTGCCGGTGCAGCATGGTGGGCCGGTAGTAGTGGTCGTAGAAGGCGTCGAACCAGGCGGGGTCCTCGCACACCTCCCAGCTCCAGTCCCGCTCGCGCAGGCTGCGCCGGTGCTGCGAGCGCTCGCGCTTGGAGAACCGTCGGCTGACGGTCTCGGCGTCGACGTCGGTGTCGACGACGAAGTGCACGCGCATCGGCACGATGAGGGAGGCCGTCGAGGGCAGCTTGCGGGCGCGGGCCGCGCTGGTGCCGACGATCACGATGTCGGCGTCGGGCAGCGCCTCGGGCCTGGTGAGGTCCCGGCCCGTCACCAGCTCCGCACTGCGCACGGCGCGCGCTTCCTCCCCGGCCTCGCGCTCCTCGCCGCCCTCGCGGCGCAGCTCGGTGAACTCCAGGGTGTACGCGAGACCTTCCGCGAGGCCCGCGTACGCGACCGAGAGGCCGCCCAGCTCGGAGCGGATGGCGGGGAAGCGTGCCCGGTCCCGGGTGTCCCACTCCGTGCGCAGCCGGACGAGGGCGGGGCTGTCGCTGTTGCGCCAGCGGTATCCGGCCTGCATACGGAGCCGCTGCCCCAGCGGCGAGCGCGGCGGATGCTGCGACGGGTCCCGCGACACGTCCCGCGACAGGTCCCGCGACGGGCGGCTCGGCGAGTGCTGGTGTGCGCCGGTCACGCCGGTCACAGCGCGGTGGCCTGGAGGACGACGTTCCGCAGGTCGTCGACGCCGTCGACCCGGTGCAGCTCCGTGGCGGACAGCGCGTCGAAGTCGCCGACGGCGTAGCTCCCAGAGCCGTGCACGAGGATGTCCCCCTCCGGACTCCCCTCCGGGCCCCCTTCCGGCACGAGGTCGCGGTCGAGCGCGTTGAGCGCGCCGACCACGGCCATCACGAGGGACCACTCCCGCACCTCGCGCGGATCGGCGGGCAGCCGCACCTCCGCGTCGGCGAGGATCGCCCTGACCTGCCCGTACCGGTTCAGGCACTCGGCCAGGGAGACCACGATGCCGCCGCCGCCCTGCTTGCCGATCAGCTCGTTCATCCGGGCCGACGTCGGCGGCTTGCGGGTGTAGAAGGTGCTGTCGAGCCGTTCCCCCGGGTCGAAGGTGACGGCGGGGAAGCGCGGGTTCTCCGCCTGCGCGTACAGCCCCGACTCCGTCTCGTAGGTGTAGCGGGGTGCGAGGGAGGGGTCGGTCGCGCCGTCGTTGTAGAGGCTGAGCACCATGTCGGGGGCGCCGAGGTGCTGGACGAGGAAGTAGCGGGGCGGTGTGCGCGCGGGCTCCGGTCCCGGCTCCGTATGCGACGGCCGTGACGGTCGTGACGCCCGCGACAGTTCCGGCAGCCGCTGCCACCCGTACGCGTGGCCCAGCAGCCCGTACGCGCTGGAGACGGCGTGCACGTGCAGGCGCGGCGCGCCGCCCGTCGCGGGGAAGAACTCGTCCTCGGCCAGGGCACGGACCACGTCGGCGGCGAGGTAGTTCTCCAGTTGGAGTGTGTACCAGAGGTTCGTCTTGCCGCCGCGCTCCAGCGCCGTGCGGTGCTCGTCGATGACGCCGCGCGCGAGCGTCTTGACCTCGCCGGGCTCGGCGCCGTGGTGGACGGCGACCGGGTTGCGCGCGCGCAGGTCAGGGTCGGTGAACAGCTCCGTCCTGCGCAGCTTGGGCACGGACTCGGCCGGGACCACGGTGGTGATGTTGAGCTGGTCGGCGCCGACGAGGCCCGTGCTGATGGCCCGCAGTACGGCGTCGCGCAGCGCGATGGCCTTGTTCGCCGACGAGGGGGTGACGATGGTGACGCGCTCGCCAGTGTCCTGGATGAAGCGCACGGCGCGGGCCACGATGACGAGCGAGGCGAACGTCTTGGTGGTCATCGTGGCCGGGTTGCGCGTCAGGTCGAGGAGCGCGAGGTTCCGCCCCTTGTACGGCCGCATCGGGGAGTGGGCGAGCGCGGAGGCGCCGAGGAACTCCCGCACTGCGGGGGTGAGTTCGGGCAGCTCGACGCCGGGCGTGAAGTCGCCCGTGCCCCCGCCCCCACCCCCGCCCTCCGGGGACGGGGGCAGCAGTTCCCTCAGCGCGGTCTGCACCTGTCCGTAGTAGTGAGCAAGCGCGCCCTCAAGAAGCATGTCCCGTCCTTTTCGAAGCCTTACGGCGCTGGTTTCCGTTGAATTTGCGCTCGATCCAGGAGAAGAAGGCGTCGGCCACCATGGTCAGTCCGGGCTCCGGAAGCACCAGGAACCCGCCGTGCGCCGTGCTCCACTCGTTGAGCACCGGGCCGTTCTCCGTCAGCAGCCAGTCGACGCACAGATACTCGGCCTGGAGGCTCTCGGCGAGCGCACGGCAGTGGCCGACCACCTGCCGGTGCTCCTGGGTGGCCTCTGCCGTACCGCCCAGGCTGATGTTGGAGATGTATCCGCCCGGCTGCGGCCGCTTGCTCAGGGAGGTGACCACCTCCCCGTCGGCGACGTACACGCGCATGTCGGCGGTGTGCGGAAGGTAGGGCTGGATGATGTAGGGGAGCCCGCTCTGGGCCACGATGTCGAGAGCCGATACGAGCTGCTGGGTGGAATCCACCCGCAGGACGCCGATGCCCATGGTGAGTTCCCTGGGCTTGACGATGTAGGGCCCGGGGCCGATCTCGCGTTCCACTTCGTCGAGCACGAGGTGCGCGTACCTTCCGAAGGGGACCGCTATGGTGCTTGCGGTCGGCACCCCGAGTTTTGCGGCATGCTGCAACAGGGACAGCTTGTCCCGCTCCAGATAGTCGGGTCCCGATATCGCCCGGTTCAGCAGGACGGAATCGCTGGCCTCTATTGTCCGGTATACGGCCCGCATGGCGGCGAGCGCCTGCGGGTCAAGGCTTTTGTCGCCGACGATGAAGCACTGCCGCTGTGCCAGCAGATCCTCGCCGCGATGACGCAGCACGGGCTTTCCGAGGCACGACGGTATCAACTCGGCGGCGCCTATCACCCGGAAGTCGAAACCGCGCGGCTCGGCGACGGCCGAGTATTTCTCCGTGAGGCCCTTCTCGAAACGCGCGGCAGCGGACGCCGTATAGTCGCCGGACTGGTATATCCATGTGATGGTCTTGCGCACAGCCGAATCCTCCGCTTTCCCCCGAGGGCGCGATCACTTGACGGCGAGATACCCCTCGAAGCACAGGCTCTTGTGCACGATTCCGACCGACCTGAATCCGGCCGCGCGGAGCGCGTCCTGGTTCTCCTCGGAGGTCGAGGGTTCCAGGACCGAGCGGATGCTGCGCGACTTCGCCATGACCTCGCCCGGCGTGAAGCCGTGCTGGAGCTTGTAGTCCAGGTAGAGCTGGCCGATGAGGTCCTGCAACTGCCCGTCGGGCTCGCGCACCTTCTCGAAGAGGACGAAGGCTCCTCCCCTGGCGAGCCTGTCGTAGATGGACCTGATGACGTCGTGCCGCTCCTCCAGGCGCAGGAACTGGAGCGTGTAGTAGGAGATCACCAGGTCACAGGGCTCGAACCGGTAGGCCATGAGATCGGCCTCGACGAATTCGACGCCGGGTATCGTCCCGCACTTGCGGGCGGCCTCGGCCACCATCGCCTGCTCGATGTCGATGCCGATGACCCGGCGGATCTTCTTCGCGTGCCGCTGCGCGATCCGTCCGGCGAGCGTGCCGGTGGCCGTGCCCAGCTCGTAGATCAGGCTGTCCTTGCGGACGAAGAAGTCGGACAGTTCGAGAATGAGGTCATGGCATTCGGCGTACATGGGGACGCTGCGAGCAATATGCTCGTCGAATGTCCGGTACACCCCGCCGGAGAAGGTCCATCCCGCAAGCCCGGCGGAGAGGTCGTCGCCGATTTCCTCGGGGACTTCCGAACCTTCCTTCTTGGCTTCCGCCTTGCCGTTTTTCGTGCGCGTGCTCTCGGTTACCGTGCCCTGCCCAGCAGTGTCCACTTTTACCCCGTATTGTTAGCGTTCTTTACGCATGACTGTGAGGTTGTACCGTGCACCGACTGATTTCGATCGCACCATGAGCGGGTCTGCGGGCGCAACAAGTTTTCCGCTCCTCGCACACAGTGATCTGCGTCACATGGAGGGGAGGTTTCGCCGGGGGGTGGGCCGGGGTAGTTCCGTTCCGCCAAATTTCTAGATTCACAGGGGGAAAGGCAATGCTGGGTCGTTCGCCTGAGAGTTCCACTGATGAGGACGGGCCCAGCGGGTTCGACGCGGCATGGGCCGAGCAGTATTCACGTCGCTATGCGGACCGGGAGAACGCGCGCGACGTCATTGACTTCCTGCTAAAAAGGGGCGGCGAAAGCGGCACCTATCTCGACCTCTGCGCCGGGGTGGGCCGCATCGGGATTCCGCTGGCCTCGCGCGGGGTCCATGTGACGGGGGTCGACAACGCGCCGGCCATGCTGAAGGTCATGGCGGAGCAGGGCGCATCGCTCCCCGTGGAGACCGTCCTGGAGGACTGCGCGGCGTTCCGGCTCGACCGCGAGTTCTCGCTCGCCTACGTCACCTTCAACTCCCTCTTCCAACTGGACAGCAACGCGGCGCAGCAGGCGATGCTCAACAGGGTGGCGGCTCATCTGCTGCCCGGCGGGACGTTCGTGGTCGAGGCGTTCGTGCCCCGCCCGCCCGCCGCTTCGACGCTGACAGGGCCGGAGACGACTCAACTCACGGGCTCCCGCGTCGAGTTCACCTCACGCAAGTGGGAGGTGCCGGAGCAGGTGCTCTGGGTGCAGCGCATGATCGTGGAGGAGCCGGGCGACGTCCGGCTCCGGTCGCTGCGGTTCCAGTACCTCTTCCCCGCGCAGCTCGACGCCATGGCGCGACGGGCCGGCCTGGAGCTGGAGGCCGAGTACGCCGACTGGACCGAGGGGCCGCTGCGCGAGGACAGCGACAACCGGATCGCCGTGTACCGGCGCACCGGCGAGAACCCGTCCTCGTGACGTCCCCGTGGTACGGGTCGGCGTCGCTGCCGCTGGGGTCGCGGCGCCCGGTGCCGGAGCTGGTGCACGACCTCGTCCGGGCCGTCGACGACGGCGAGTACGTGCACGTCGTCCCGATGTCCCCGACCGCCGTGCGCCCCTTCGTCCTGCCCGACGCCTCCTACCGGGAGCTGTTCACGGCCACGTCCCACCTCCTCGGCCTGCTGCGCCGGACGCTGCTGGAGGCGGCACCCACCGCTGCCGCGCGTATCGCCGCGCTCCGCGCCGACGAGGCGGTCTATCCCCTGGTCATGGAGGGGCAGATCGAGGAGGACTACGCGACGTGGAGCGCGCGTCCCGACCTCGTCGTCGACGCGGAGGGCCCGAAGTTCCTGGAGTTCAACATCGGCTCGGGCCTCGGCGGCGTCGTGGACACGTCGCTGCACTCGGCGGCGTGGACCGAGGGCTTCGGCGGCGCGGCCCTGGCCCCGTTCCACGGGGCCGACCCCCTGGCCGTGCGCGCCGACGCGCTGGTGCGCGCGGTGGAGGACCTCGGGGCCAAACCGGCCGTCGCCGTCGTCGGCACCACCCGGGACCTCAAGGGCAGCCGCCCGCACCGCTATTGGGACGTCCAGCTCGAACCGCTGCGACGGCGCGGGGTCGAGGCCGAGTTCTTTGAACCGGAGGACCTGCTGGAGGGCATCGGGAAGCCGTCGGGGCTCCGCTACGAAGTGGGGCTGCGCCACTTCACCATCCCGGAGTGGCGCACGCTCGGCATCGACCTGTCACCCCTGCGCACCGCGCTCGACTCGGGGCTGAAACTCCTCGCGACCCAGACCGCCTATCTGATAGCGAACAAAAAGGTGCTGGCCTGGGTTTCCGAGGGGCGTCCGTGGATGACGGCCCTGGACCGCGAGGCCGTCGAGCGGTATCTGCCGTGGACCCGCGTCGTCGCCGACAGGACGACCACTTGGCGGGGAGGCACCCACGAAATCCCACGACTGCTCCTGGAACGTCCCGAGGAGTTCGTGCTCAAGCCCGCCATCGGCATGAGCGGGCAGAACATTCTGCTCGGCCGCGCCTGCGACGAACGGCTGTGGCGGAACACAGTGCGCGACGCGACGGTGAACGGCGACTACATCGCGCAGGAGTACGTCCAGCCGTCCCCGTACCCCATGGAATTCGCCGAAGGCGAAGGCCCCGGCACCTTTGAGGCCGAGGTCTTCCCCGTTTTCAGCCCCTTCCTCTTCGATCAGCGCCCGGCCGGCTGCATGGTGCGCCATCTTCCGCCCGGGCACGGGGGCGTGGTCAGCGTCCACGGCCACCGGGCGCTGTCGTCCGTGGCATTCTCCGGCGGTTGATCCCGGCTATCCCGGCTGATTCCGGCTGATTCCGGCTGAGCCCGTCACTCGGCGACGGGGGCGGGCGCGAGGTTCCTCTTTATCTGCACCGCCCAGACGAGAAGCGCGGCGAGAGCGACGGAGAACACCGCGGTGGAAATCCCGACCCGGATACTGAAATGGGTGGTCAATGAGCTTGCCACAAGGGCGCCCAAAGGCACACCGAGCCCGGAGGAGAAGGTCCTTCGCGTGGTGTTCACGCGGCTCTGCATTTCCGGCGGGGTGACCTGCTGGCAGTAGTTCATCGTGTTCACGAGGACCATCAGATAGACGACTCCCCAGGTGGTGATGGCCACCATCGCGACACGCCAGTCCGTCGTCAGCACCACGAAGAGGCCGAGGAGGGAGCCGAGCGGCAGGACCACCAGCAGCACTTGGAACGAGCCGAGCCGCTGCCTGACCTTCGGCAGCAGCAGCGCACCGCCGATGCCACCGGCGCTCCAGGCCGTGTAGAGGAGGCCGATGCGGGCGTCGGAACCGGACAGCCCGAGGCCCCGGTTGGCGAAGACGACGAGCTGCCCGATGATCGCGCCGCCGGAAATCGACTGGAGGGTACCGACGACGGTCATGATGCGCAGCGTCGGCTGCACCCACAGAAAACTCAGCCCCTCCTTGATGGATTTGCGGTAACCGGGCCACTTCGCCATGCCCTTGCTGGCCGCCGGCTCGCGATAGGTGACGCCGCGGATACAGAGGGCCGAGGCGACGAACGTCAGCGCGTCGATGGCGATGGAACTGGCCGCGCCCACCAGGGCGATGAGCGCGCCCGCCAACGCGGTACCGGCGATGCGGACCACCGTCGAAGAGCCGTACAGATAGCTGTTGGCCTTGGTGATGTTCTCCTTCCCCACCACAGCGGGGACGAGACCGTAAACCCCCGCTTCGAAGAAGAGGGCGCCGCTGGAGGAAAGGATGGCGGCGATCACGATGTGCCAGACGGTGAGCGCGCCCAGCATATGGGCCAGCGGGATACTCGCCAGGGAAACCGCGCAGAGCACATCGGCCAGAATCATGATGAGACGGCGGTTGAACCGGTCCGCGACGGCGCCCGCGACAAGCCCGAACACCACATAGGGAATGGTCTCCGCAGCCGCGACGAGCGAGACCATGAAAGCGGACTGCGATTCATGGTAGGCCAGCACGGGCAGGGCCACCATGGACATCGCCGAACCCAGTCCGGAAACCGTCCGGGAGAGCCAGAAATAGCGGAAGCTGGGGAAGTTGAGAGGAGAGGAAGAGGCGATCGTCGTCGGTGGATTTTTCTCTTCGGCCCGGGCGGGATTTTCCGGAGACGAGGTCATGAGGGTTTATAGGCAGACTTCTGAACGGGAGTCAAGAGAGGCCCTGGGAGGGCCGGAAGGGCCGAGGAGGGGCGGAGGCAGGTGTACACGGCATCTGGGATAGCGTCCCTCCGGCTCCGGGCACGCGGTCCGGGCAGCCGAACAGCCGAACAGCCGGACAAGCGAGAGGAACGATGTGCGGATTCAGGTGCGCGGACGGGGCGTTCCCCGGTGGGTCCCGTTCGGGGTGATCGCGTTCGGGACGCTGTTCCTGGTCATCGGACTGATCGTGGCGGGGACGTCGGTCTCGTTCCTGACGAGCGCGGAGCGCGCCCAGGGCACGGTGGTCGGTCTGGAGTGGCGCGTCAGCGACACGGGTTCGTCCCGCAAGAAGCACGGGGACGACAAGCCCTCGGCGTACCCGGTGGTCGAGTTCACCTCGGCGGACGGCACGCCGAGGACGTTCCACAGCTCGACGGGCTCCAACCCGCCCTCGTACGAACGGGGCGAGCGGGTGGAGGTGCTGTACCGCGCCGACGCGCCCGAGGACGCGCGGATCAACGGCTTCGCCTCGCTGTGGCTGCTGCCGCTGATCTTCGGCGGGATCGGACTGCTGGCCGCCGGGATCGGGACGGCCCTCGCGGTGACGGGGCGAAGGCGGCCGTAGGGCCGCGCTCCGGCACTCGACGGTCCGAGGCCGACCGGGGCGGCCGGGGCGGCCGGGGCGGCGCCCGGCGTGAGTACGCCTGCCAGGGGCACGGCACACCCGTCGCGTCAACCATGGTTGACAGGCGTCGCTTGTCATCCTACGTTGACAGACATGGCCGGATCAGAGGCGAAGGAAGCGGTGGACACCGCGGAGGCCGCGCTCAGCGGGGATCCGCGCGTCGGATTGCGGGCGGTGGCCGCGCTGCGGCGGCTGACCGAGCGCCTGGAGGCGCTCCAGGTCGACAGCGCCCGCGCACAGGGCTGGTCCTGGGACGAGATCGGGACGGCGCTCGGCGTGAGCAGGCAGGCCGTACACAAGAAGCACGCGAGGAGGTAGGGACGATGTTCGAACGGTTCACCACACAGGCACGGTCCCTCGTCGTCGGGGCGCAGGAAGAGGCGCGCGGCCTCGGGCACGGGTGGATAGGCGCCGAGCACCTGCTGCTGGCGGCACTGCGGCGGCCCGACGAGCCGGGCGCGGCCACGCTCGTACGGCTCGGGGTCACCGCGGAGAACTGCCGCGCGGCGATCGCGGGCGTGGCGGGCGGAGAACGTGACGCGCTGGGCCCGGAGGACGCGGAGGCCCTCAAGGCCCTCGGTATCGACCTCGACGAGATCAGGCGCAGGGCCGAGAGCGCCTTCGGCGAGGGCGCCCTCGACACGCCCTCGCCGGGGCACGGCGACAAGCCGCGCAGGACGCTGCCCTTCGGGCGGCGGCGCCGGGGCGAACCGGAACGCGGCGGCGACGGGACCGCCGCGAGCGGGGGCCGCGCGGCGGATGGCGGACGGCACATCCCGTTCACGGGCCGGGCCAAGAAGGCACTGGAGCTGGCGCTGCGCGAGGCCATCGCGCGCAAGGACCGGCACATCGGGGTCGAGCACGTGGTCCTCGCGCTGCTGCGCGCGGACGACAGGATCAGCCAGGGCGTCTTCGCGCGACTGGGCGTCGAGCCGAAGGACGTGCGCGAACTGGTGCTGGCGGACCTGCGTACGGCGGCGTAGCGCGGGTGCGGTGTGGGGGCATGGCCCGTGGAGGCGTGCCCCGTCTGGCCGTGCCCCGTAGAGACGCGCCCGGTGCAGGGCGTTTCTGATGGCTCTTGGCCGGTGTCGCGAAGCCAGACCCAGATCAAATCACCGTGATGGCGTGGTGGCGAGACGCGCACGCTCATAGAGGTTCCGGGCGGCTTGATTCTTCAGGTAAGGGCGAATTCGAGCCTGCATCCGCGAAATACTTTGATCGCACTGCCCTGATTGCACATGCGGGTAGATATCGACAACTTTACCCCACGTGCCACACGCACTCTCAAGATGCCCGATCTCCAGTTGGCGCTCAGCGAGCATTGAGAGATAGCGGATTCGATTCCTTTTGAAGGAACTGTGCCGCAGCTTATCGGACTCTTCCAACTCTTGGACCGACCCGCGAACATCCCCAAGTTCATAACGGACTTGTCCCGCATGATAGGTAAGCGATGAAGGGTTATACGAGCCGAAAGTCTTTGCCTGTGACTCAGCCTTCTCCATCGCCACTTCAGCCTCTCGGAGGTACATCAGCGCGTTCGCTCGCTCCCCAAGCTGCGCCGATGCGTGCGCTTGTTGCCCAGCCAGGAAAGCCCGCATTCGTGGGCCAGCCTGCGGCGAAGCAGATGCGGCGGCGTCGGCAAGACGCATGGCCACCTTTCCGTGCCGGAGATCAACGGCCTGGACGCTCATTCCCCGTAGCGTCGTGCAGTAGGTGAGATGGTCTTCCGAGGCCCCTGCTAGTTCTAGCGCTTTCAAGTAATACTGTTGTGCCAGGCCATGAATACCCTCATCAACAGCCATGTACCCGGTGAGGTAGCAGAGATCGGAAGCCGCCGACATCATCGCCTTGCGGACTTCATCGGAGGCATCGGCTCGAAGGTAGGGCGCGACCGTATTTACGAGGAATGCTGCCGCCATCGGCCGTGCGTGACGACCCCCGAATTGGTCATCCAAGTCGGATACGCGCTCCGTCATGGCAATGACCATATCCACCTCAGCCATTCCTATACGCGCGGACTTTCCAGTCTGAACCGCTTCCATGCGGCCCACGACATCCGGCCATCCGGGAACGGTGAGCGCAACGGAGAACAGTCCTGCACTGAGGACGCTTCGGCGTGAGGGGTCCATGTCCTGCCTCCCGAGGTCAATCAGCCCTTCCACGGTAGTTGGGCGGCTGTTCGACTCTTCCGAGGGTGCTGGAAAGCCTGCTTCGGTGTGCGTGATGGGCCGGAGCAGTCTCCGGGCGAGTGCTTCCAGAATCAGCGGCCGGACGGGTTCCTTCGGCAGGTGGCCACCCAACCACTGGTGTACCGAGGGCTGTTGGTACTTCAGAGGGGTTCCGCGCTCGGTACCGAGGCGGTTGACCTCTTGGGCGAACTGTCGCAGCGTCCACCCGGTCTCGCGGAACAGACGCTCTAATGCTGTGTTCGGCTCGCTGATGCCCACGGTCGTCCAACTCCCCATGTATGAGTGCCCTAAGCGCTTAACGCTCTTAACTCCTGCCCCCCTTCCCAACGGTACCGCCGACCGTGATCAGCCGGTTGCCTTGAGTGAGCAGCCCGGTTCGCGGCGGAAAGGACGTAGGCGAGTGAGTACAGATCTGGAACCGCCCTCCGTAGGCGCGCTGGTCGTGGACACCCAGCACGTGACGTTCGGGGAGTTCCGCGCGGTCGTCGGCCCCCGCTGGAGACTGCGGTCGCTCAGCGGCGGGGCTGAGTGGGAGGCGGAGCCAGAACGCGTCCGCCCCGTGGACCCCATGGAGCGTCTGCGTGCGGAGACCGACCGCGCGAACGCGCGCAGCCGGGGTGAGCGTCTGTGATGACTCGCCGCACGTTCGCGTTCTTCGACTGGCGGCTACGGCCGGACCAGGACGCCGACGCTCCCCCGACCACGTACGCGTTCCGGTGCCTCACGCTCAACGACGACGACACCGAGTGCGCCGCGAAGTCACCCGCGAGCGATGATCCGACCGAGCCGCAGACGTGGGCCTTTGCCCATATGCGGGAGTTCCCCGAGCACACCAGCTACGCCGAAGTGACCGAACGCCCATGGGCCATGTGGCGGGAGGGGCCGACGTGAACAAAGGATCGCGCCTGCCCGGCTACGTGGAGGCGCTGCGGGCCGCGCTGGAAGCCGTACGCCAGCGGACACCGGAGACGGACCGGTGACCGGCCACGCGTGCGAGGTGGAGGGCGGCAACCACCTCGGCCAGGCGGTCCGGTACGTGGCCACTGCGCGCTACCCGTGGCACGCGCCGGTGTGGCTGTGCACCCGGCACGGCGCCTACCTCCCCATCGCCGCCGTCCGCGCCCACGTCACCGGGGAGACGGTGGCCCGCGCCATCACCGTCTTCACCGGCGCCGGAAAACGCCGCACCGACACCGAGCCCGTCGCCCCCGCGCCCACCCTGCGCGTGGTGCGCAACCCGTGACCCCCACCCGCAACTGACCTGGAGCAACCCCGTGCCTCGCGATCACACCGTCCTCATCCCCGCCGACCCCGACGACGTCTTCTACGACCCTCACGGCTGGGCCAGCACCGCAGGCTTCCCCGTCGCCGTACTCGAAGGCCAGCAAGCCCACTTCGTCATGCGACGCATCCAGGACCGCGCCGTACGCCTCATGTACGAGCTGCCAGAGGGAACCGCCATCCTCACCAGCTACCCGCGCCCCATGCCCCAAGGGCAGGCCCTGGAGCTGATGGAAGGGAACCACGCGACGTTTCTGACCGCCCACGCCTGCCACCCCCTGCGCCTGCGCGAGAAGGGCGAGCGCATCGCCGTCGACGGCACCGCCCGCGACTGCCTGGCCACCGTCCTTGTGCCCCGGCGCTGGTGGCACGCCCGCCATGCCCGTATCGGCAAGGCCCTGGAACACGACGGCCGAACCGTCATCCTCACCGCCCCACTCGTCGGCGGACGCACGCTACAGCTCACCTCCGTCGCACCCAGCCCAACCCCCTGAGCCGCCCGCCCACCCGGACGGGGCATCCGCGCCTCCGGACCACCAAGGACGACCCATGTTGCAGTGCACGGCCGTGCGGCGACTGCCCGCCCGCCAAACGCTCTCGCAGATCCTCGCTGCGGACGACCCGCCCGACGATCTCGCAGGGGTCGCCAGCGGATACGCGGTATGCGAACTGGGCGCGCACGCCGAGGGCGAACACGCCGCCCACATGTGGGACAGTCCCGAGCCCGAATGCGCCGTGTGGTTCCTGTGGTCGGACACGGGCCACCGCTTCGCCACGCTCACCTGGTGCGACGCCGAGTGCAAGGGCGACGCGTGCGGGCTGCACGCCGAGCACCCGTCAGCACACCTGTGGGACGTGGTGGACCCGACCACTGAGGCACTGGCACACGACCTGGCCGCGCACCCGGAGTGCTGGGGCTTCCCACCGAGCGGCTTCTAGCCGGCCCGGTCGTCCTGGCGTCCCCCCGGCGACCGCCCCCACGCCCCGCGCCGAACCGTCAGCCCGCAGTCCAGGAGGCCACGCCGCGCCAGGTCGTCAGCCCGACGACCTGGTCGGGCCCCGCCCGGCAGTCGGGTCCGTCAGACCGCGGACGCCATTCTGCTGACCGCCTCCTCCAGGACCTCGGGCGAGGTCGCCAGGTTCAGCCGCGCGTGGCCCGCGCCGCCGGTGCCGAACGCGGGGCCTGGGTTGAGGGCCACGCGGCCCCGTTCCAGGAAGGCCGCGGCCGGGTCGTCGCCCAGGTCCAGCGCGCGGCAGTCCAGCCAGGCGAGGAAGGTCCCGTCCTGCGGCCGATAGCGGATCTCCGGGAGCCGTCGCTCCAGCAGCCCGGCCAGCAGCCTCCGGTTCTCCTCCAGGCCGCGCAGCAGGGCCGAGAGCCAGTCGCCGCCGTGCCGGAACGCGGCGGTGTGGGCGATGACGCCGAGGTGGCTGGGGCCGTGGCCGACCTCCTCCGGCATCCGGGCCAGGTCGGCCGCCGCGTCCTCCCCGGCCACGGCGACGGCCGCCTTCAGGCCCGCCAGGTTCCACGCCTTGGAGGCGGACATCAGCGAGAAGGCGCGCTCCGTACCCGGTACGGAGAGGTAGGGGACGTGGCGGGCGCCGGGCCGTACGACGGGCGCGTGGATCTCGTCGGCGACGACGCGGACGCCGTGCGCGCGTGCCAGCTCGGTCACCGTCGCCAGCTCGTCCGGGGTGTGGACGGTGCCCGTCGGGTTGTGCGGGCTGCACAGCAGATACGCGGCACTCCCGGATCCGGACCCGGCCCGCGCGAACGCGGCGGCGAGCGTGTCCGGATCGAGCCGCCCCTCCGCCGTCAGCGGTGCCTCGACGACGCGGCGGTCCATGTGCGAGACGAACTGGTAGAAGGGCGTGTAGACGGGCGAGTTGACGACGACGGTGTCACCGGGCCCCGTGATCAGCTTCAGCACCTCGACGATGCCCATCATCACGTCGGGCACGACCGCCGTCCGCTCCGGCGGGAAGTCCCAGTCCCAGTGGCGCCCGGCGAAGGCGGCCAGCGCCTCGGCGTAGTCCGTGCCCGCCGGGTAGCCGGTGTCGCCGCGCGCGATCGCGTCACGGAGTGCCTCGGCGACGGGCCCGGCCAGCGGCACGTCCATCTCGGCGACCCACAGCGGCAGCACGTCGGGCGGGTACGTCCGCCACTTCATGCTCGTGCGGCGGCGCAGTTCGTCCAGGGTGCACGCGCGCAACGGGTTGGGCTCCCGGGCGGGGGCGGGGGCGGGAACGGGGACGGGGACGGGGGACAACGGGGACGGCGGCAGAGGAGTGCCGTCGCCGGGGCGGGAGAGAGGAGAGCTGGCCACGTCGCCACGCTAGATCCTCACGGGCCGCGCGAACAGGGGGCGGCCAAGGGGCGGACCAGGGCTCGGGCAGGCCCGTCACCAGCCCGGCCCCCGCACGCGCGCACACGTAAGGCATCATTCCGGGCATGGGGATAGTCGCCGGTCTGGACAGCTCAGCCGATCACACACGCATCATCGTCTGCGACGCCGATACGGGTGCCGTCGTCAAGCAGGGGTACGCCGAGCACTCCGGTGAGCGTGACGACCCGCAGTCCTGGCTCATCTCGCTCGGCAAGGCGGCCAGCACGGGCCAGCTCGCCGACGTCCAGGCCATCGGGGTCTCCGCGCAGCAGCAGGGCCTCATCGCCATGGACGCGACGGGCGCTCCCGTACGGCCCGCGCTGCTCGGCAACGACAAGCGGATGCAGACCTCGGCGGCCGACCTCGCGGACGCGCTCGGCGGGCGCGAGGCATGGGCGCAGGCGGTGGGCGCCGTGCCGCAGGCCGCGCACCCCGTCTCCAAGCTGCGCTGGATGGCACGCAACGAGCCGGAGGCGGCGGCACGCGTCGCCGAACTCATGCAGCCGCACGACTGGCTGGTCTGGCAGCTCCTCGGCCGCCCGGCCCGCAGGACCACGGACCGCGGCGACGCGTCGGGCACCGGCTACTGGTCGGCCGCCATGGAGTCCTACCGCCCCGACCTGATCGAGCTGGCGCTCGGGCACCAGGTCAGGGTCCCCGAGGTCGTCGGCCCGGCCGACTCCGCCGGGTCCACGCCCGAGGGGCTGCTGATCTCGGCGGGCACGGGCGAGACCATGGCCGCCGCCTTCGGGCTCGGCGTCGGCATCGGCGACGCGGTCATCTCGCTGGGCGCCTCGGGGTCCGTCTTCGCCGTGCACCACGAGGCGCTCGTCGACCCGTCGGGGACCATCACCTCGTACGCGGACGCGACGGGCATGCACCTGCCCGCCGTACGGACGCTGAACGCGACGCGCGTGCTGCGCGGCACGGCCGAGCTGCTGGGCACGGACCTGGACGGGCTCTCCGAGCTGGCGCTGCGCTCGACGCCGGGCGCGTACGGGATGGTGCTGCTCCCCTATCTGGAGGGCGAGCTGACCCCGCAGCTCCCGCACACGGCGGGCTCGTTGCACGGGATGCGCCGCGAGAGCATGAAGCCCGAGCATCTGGCGCGCGCGGCCGTCGAGGGGATGCTGTGCGGGCTGGCCGACGCGCTGGACGTACTGCGCGCCCGTGGCGTACAGGTGCGGCGCGTCTTCCTGCTCGGACAGGCGGCGGGGCTGGCGGCCGTGCGGGAGGCGGCGCCCGCGCTGTTCGGGGCCCAGGTGGTCGTGCCGCAGCCCGCCGACTACACCGCGCTCGGCGCGGCCCGCCAGGCGGCGTGGGCGCTCAGCGGCGGCGGACAGCCGCCGCAGTGGCCCGCGGCGGCGGCCGAGACGTTCGAGCCGGGCGAGGAGCTGCCGGTGGGCCAGGCCGTGCGGCAGCAGTATGTGACGGTGCGCGAACAGACCCACCCTGGCGCGTTCGGTCCCGGCCCCGTCGTCGGCCAGGCGCGGGAGCAGCACGGGCCGGGGCAGCAGCAGGTGCCGGACCAGCGGATGCCGGGGCACCCCGCGCCCGGGCAGGCCGGGGAGACGGGCGGCACGTACGGCGGCGCGTACGACGGAACGTACGGCGGGACGTACGGCGCCTAGCGAGGCCGGGAGCGGCGGAAGCGGCGGGAGGAGCGGCGGACCGCTGCCGTCCGTCAGTCCAGGTAGCCCCTGAGCTGGTCGGCGAAGGCGTGGTCGCGGAGCTTGTTCAGCGTCTTGGACTCGATCTGGCGGATGCGCTCGCGGGTGACGCCGAAGAGACGGCCGATCTCCTCCAGCGTGCGCGGGCGCCCGTCGACGAGCCCGTAGCGCAACTGCACCACCTTGCGCTCGCGCTCGCCGAGCGTGGACAGCACCGCCTCCAGGTGCTCGCGCAGCAGCAGGAACGCGGCGGACTCGACGGGCGAGGCCGCGTCGCCGTCCTCGATGAGATCGCCGAGGTTGACGTCGTCCTCCTCGCCGACGGGCGCGTGCAGCGACACCGGTTCCTGGGCCAGGCGCAGCACCTCGGTGACCCGCTCCTCGGTCAGGTCGAGCTGGACGGCGACCTCTTCGGGCGTCGGCTCGTAGCCGCGCTCCTGGAGCATGCGGCGCTGGACGCGGACGACGCGGTTGATCAGCTCCACGACGTGGACGGGGACGCGGATCGTGCGGGCCTGGTCGGCGAGGGCGCGGGACATGGCCTGGCGGATCCACCACGTCGCGTAGGTGGAGAACTTGTAGCCCCGCGCGTAGTCGAACTTCTCGACCGCCCTGATCAGACCGAGGTTGCCCTCCTGGACGAGGTCCAGCATCGTCAGGCCGCGTCCGACGTAGCGCTTGGCCACGGAGACGACGAGCCGCAGGTTGGCCTCGATGAGACGGCGCTTGGCCATCCGGCCGAGGACGACCAACTGGTCCAGATCCAGGGCGAGTTGACTGTCCAGGTTGGAGTGGTTGGCGAGCTTCTCCTCGGCGAAGAGTCCGGCCTCGACGCGGCGGGCCAGCTCGACCTCCTCGGCGGCCGACAGCAGCGGGATACGGCCGATCTCGCGCAGGTACTGGCGGAACAGGTCGGCCGAGGGGCCGGCGCCGGGCGACTCCTGCCGCGGGACCTCCGGCTCGCGCTCGTGCTCCCGTTCCCGCTCCCCCTCCGGGTCCGGAGCCGCCGTGCGCTCCAGCTCGGGCGGGCCCGGCTGGGCCGGTACGGCCCCGAGGACTTCGACGGACCCGGCCCCGGCCGCCTCCGTTTCCGTGTCCGTGTCCGCTGGTTCCGCTTCGGTGGGCGCCTCGGAGTGCTGGGGTGCGACGGTGACGCCGGGGGCAGCGGCGGGCGCGTGGGCCGCCGGGGACACGGATGACGCCGGTGAAGCGGTGGAAACCTCTGGGGCGGCGGAGGCCGCGCCGGTCAGGGTCTGGGTCTGCACGGGGGCGACCTCCAGTGTGATCGCTGCCGGTTCGGGGGGCGGCGTGCGCGACGGGGACGGCCGCGGCCGGGCCGCACTCCGTCCGTATCTGCTGTGCGGATCCGCGGGGGACTCCGGCCCCTCCTGGCCAGCACCGCCGCGCTCCGAGGACTCAGGCACCGCAAACCAGTGTGGAGTACGACACACTCCTGCCACGAGGGTCGTGCGCCCAGTTTTTGGGATGAACCGTGACCCAATGAGTACGAACGGTTACGAACCGGCCCCGCGCGCGCCGATTGGCACATGCCTCCGGCGCGGCCACGCGCTCCCGGGCGCGGAAGCGGGGTCCGCGAGGCGCCTCGGGGGCGCCTGCGGGCGCGCACGGGGTCCGGCCGTCCGGCGGCCGGGGCGGCAGCCGGGGTGGGACGCTACGCCGCCGAGGCGCTCAGAGCGCCGCCGCGCCCCGCTCCCGGAGGGCGCGCCCGTACTGCTGGAGGGTCCAGATCTGCTGCCGTACGGAGGCCGACTGCTCGTGGTCCCGCTGGGCTTCGAGACGCCGGGCCGCGCTCTCCAGATCGGCGATGCGCGCGTTGACCGCCGCGAGACGCACGGCGACGAGCTGCATGCCCGCGTACACCTCGTCGGGATCGCGTCCCCGCGCGCTGCGCAGCGGCTCCACGGCCAGCTCGGTGACCAGGGTGCGCACCGAGTCGTCGGGCGCCGCCTCGCGCACCCGGGCCAGATAGCCGCTGTCCGACTCGCCGCCCGTGGCACCGCCCGCGGCCTCGATGGCCTGGCGCACGACGGCGTAGGGCGGTCCGGTGAACTCGTCGGCACCGTAGGCATCGAAGGCCGGGGAGACCAGCTCGGGGCGCTGGAGCGCCAGCTTCAGCAGCTCGCGCTCCACGCGGTGCGCGGGGCTGCGCAGGTTCAGGGCCGGGCCCTGCTGCGGCGCGGCGGCCAGGGGCGCCGGCCGTCCGGCGCCCGTGGCGTGCGCGGGCGCCTGGCCGCGCGGCGGGGTGTTCCCGCGCTCGCGGGCCCAGCGGGCGAGCTGGCTGACGCGGCGCACGACGAACTGCGTGTCCAGGATGCCGAGCAGCCCGGCCAGCCGCACCGCGTACTCGTGCTGGATCGAGACGTCCTTGATCTGCGCGACGATGGGCGCCGCCTGCTCCAGCGCGGCCGAACGGCCCTCCGCCGTGTCCAGGTTGTGCTGGTCGACGAAGGTGCGGATGGCGAACTCGAAGAGCGGGGAGCGGGACTCGACGACCTTCGCGACGGCCTCGTCGCCCTCGGCCAGGCGCAGGTCGCAGGGGTCCATGCCGCCGGGGGTGATCGCGATGGAGGTGCGCGCGGCGAACTTCTGGTCGTCCTCGAAGGCGCGCAGGGCCGCCTTCTGCCCGGCCGCGTCGCCGTCGAAGGTGAAGACGACCTCCGACTGCGAGTTGTCCATCAGCAGCCGCCGGAGGATCTTGATGTGGCCCTCGCCGAAGGCCGTGCCCGACGTGGCGACGGCGGTGGTGACCCCGGCCAGGTGGCACGCCATGACGTCCGTGTAGCCCTCGACGACGACGGCGCGGTTGCCCTTGGCGATGTCCTTCTTCGCGAGGTCGATGCCGTAGAGGACCTGGGACTTCTTGTAGATCGGGGTCTCGGGGGTGTTGAGGTACTTCGGGCCGTTGTCGTCGTCGCGGAGCTTGCGGGCGCCGAAGCCGACGACCTCGCCGGTGATGTCCCGGATCGGCCACATGAGCCGTCCCCGGAAGCGGTCGATGGGCCTGCCGTTGCGGGCTTCCTGGGCAAGCCCGGAGAGGATCATCTCCTTGTCCGAGAAGCCCTTGCCGCGCAGGAAGCGGGTGAGGTGGTCCCAGCCGGCGGGGGCGTAGCCGATGCCGAAGTGGTGGGCCGCGTCCTGGTCGAAGCCGCGCTCGGTGAGGAAACGGCGGCCGATCTCGGCCTCGGGCCCGCTCATC
Source organism: Streptomyces daliensis (assembly GCF_054782395.1). NCBI lineage: Bacteria > Bacillati > Actinomycetota > Actinomycetes > Kitasatosporales > Streptomycetaceae > Streptomyces > Streptomyces daliensis. The sequence goes on from NZ_BAAGSO010000089.1 coordinate 53,892, forward strand.
TGCTCCACGTAGAACTGGGCAGCCACCTTGTGGGCCTCGACGAGCCGGGTGCGCTCCCCCTGCTGGCTGGCCCGGCCGTAGCCGCCCTCCTCGTAGCGGAGCGTGATGCCCGCGGTGGCGGCGAGCCGCTCGACGGCCTCGGAGAAGGAGAGGTGATCAACCTTCATCACGAAGTCGAGGGTGTCCCCGCCTTCCTGGCAGCCGAAGCAGTGGTAGAGGCCCTTGCTGGGGCTGACGTGGAAGGAGGGGGACTTCTCGTCGTGGAAGGGGCACAGACCCTTGAGGTTGCCGCCGCCCGCGTTGCGGAGCTGAAGGTACTCGGAGACGACGGCGTCGATCGGGACCGCGTCCCTGACCGCCTTCACGTCCTCGTCATTGATCCTGCCAGCCACGCGTGAAGTCTACGGCGCCCCGGTGACACCTCCGCCCGCCAGGGGCGCGGGGAACTGCGCGAGCAACCACAGCGGACTCGCAGGCCGCGATGCGCGGACAGGGGCAGCCCCTGCCCGCCGTACCCGGCTGCCCGCCACATCGTGGCTGATCGCGCAGTTCCCCGCGCCCCTGACGGGGCTACGGCCGGGGGACGTTGCGGAGGTTGGAGCGGGCCATTTGGATCATGCGGCCGACGCCCCCGTCCAGCACCGTCTTGCCCGCCGAGAGGGCGAACCCGCTCACCTGCTCGCGGGTGATCTTGGGCGGGAGGGACAGCGCGTTCGGGTCGGTCACGATGTCGACGAGCGCCGGCCCCTTGTGCTGCAACGCGTCCCGCAACGCGCCGCGGATCTGCTTGGGCTTCTCGACCCGTACGCCCTTCGCCCCGGCCGCCTCGGCGATCGCCGCGAAGTCCGTGTGGCGGTAGCCGGTGCCGTAGGCGGGCATGCCGTCGACCATCATCTCCAGCTCGACCATGCCCAGCGAGGAGTTGTTGAAGAGGACGACCTTCACGGGCAGGTCGTACTGGACCAGCGTCAGGAAGTCGCCCATCAGCATCGAGAAGCCGCCGTCGCCCGACATGGAGACGACCTGGCGGCCCCGGTCGACGAACTGGGCGCCGATGGCCTGGGGCAGCGCGTTGGCCATGGAGCCGTGGGTGAAGGAGCCGATGACGCGGCGGCGGCCGTTCGGGGTGAGGTAGCGGGCCGCCCAGACGTTGCACATGCCGGTGTCGACGGTGAAGACCGCGTCGTCGGCGGCCTCCTCGTCCAGGATGGACGCGACGTACTCGGGGTGGATCGGGGTGTGCTTCTCGACCTTGCGGGTGTACGCCGCCACCACGCCCTCCAGCGCGTCGGCGTGCTTCTTGAGCATGCGGTCGAGGAACGAGCGGTCGGCCTTGGCGCGCACCCTGGGCGTCAGACAGCGCAGCGTCTCGCGTACGTCGCCCCACACCGCGAGGTCCAGCTTGGAGCGGCGGCCGAGGTGCTCGGGGCGCACGTCGACCTGGACGATCTTGACGTCCTTGGGCAGGAACGCGTTGTACGGGAAGTCCGTGCCGAGCAGGATCAGCAGGTCGCACTCGTGGGTGGCCTCGTAGGCGGCGCCGTAGCCGAGCAGGCCGCTCATGCCCACGTCGTACGGATTGTCGTACTGGATCCACTCCTTGCCGCGCAGCGCGTGGCCCACCGGGGACTTGATCCGTTCGGCGAACTCCATGACCTCCTCGTGGGCCCCGGCGGTGCCGCTGCCGCAGAAGAGGGTGATCTTCTCGGAGTCGTCGATCATGCGCGCCAGCGCGTCGACCTCGGCGTCACCCGGGCGGACGGTGGGTCGGGAGGTGACGATCGCGTGTTCCTCGGGGCTCTCGGGGGCCTGCTCGGCCGCGAGGTCGCCCGGCAGGGCGAGCACGCTGACGCCCTGCTGGCCCACCGCGTGCTGGATCGCGGTCTGGAGGACGCGCGGCATCTGGGCCGGGCTGGAGATCAGTTCGCTGTAGTGGCTGCACTCGCTGAAGAGCCGGTCCGGGTGGGTCTCCTGGAAGAAGCCGGTGCCGATCTCGCTGCTGGGGATGTGCGAGGCGAGGGCGATCACCGGGGCCATGGAGCGGTGGGCGTCGAAGAGGCCGTTGATGAGGTGGAGGTTGCCGGGGCCGCAGGAGCCCGCGCAGGCGGCGAGGCGGCCCGCGACCTGGGCCTCGGCCCCGGCCGCGAACGCGGCGGTCTCCTCGTGCCGCACCTGGATCCAGTCGATCGCGGAGTTGCGGCGGATGGCGTCCACGACGGGGTTGAGGCTGTCGCCCACGACCCCGTACAGCCGCTTCACCCCGGACCGCACCAGGGTGTCCACGTACTGCTCGGCCACGGTCTGCTTCGCCATCGCTGTTCACTGCCCTTCGCCGGGGTCTGCTGCTCTGGGTACGCCAGGGATACGTCGGGGATACGTCAGGGGCGCCTTGCCGCGCGGGCCCCGGCCCATGCGTGGACCCGGGGCACGGGAACGCGCACGGGAGAACGCGCACGGGAAGGGGCCGTGCGTCCGGGCACCCCTGGCGCGGGCTGCCCGGACGGACGGACCCCGACTACGGCAATTTATCCCCTGTGACCCTTTTTGGCCGGTTACCCGGTGGGCAGTGGTCAGTCCTTTTTGAGCGCGGTGAGCGGCACGCCCGGGTCGGCGAGGGCGTGCGGGTCCACGGCGTCGCCCGAGCGGATCAGCTCCTGGACGGGCCCCGTGACGTCCCAGACGTTGACGTTGAGCCCGGCCAGCACCCGGTCGTCGCGCAGCCAGAAGGCGATGAACTCGCGCTTTCCGACGTCGCCGCGGCAGACCACCTGGTCGTACGAGCCGGGCGGCGCGTAGCCGCTGTACTCCATGCCCACGTCGTACTGGTCGGAGAAGAAATACGGCACCCGGTCATAGCTGATCTCCCGGCCGAGCATGGCGCGGGCCGCGGCGGGGCCGCTGTTCAGCGCGTTCGCCCAGTGCTCCACGCGCAGCCGCTCCCCCACCAGCGGGTGCTGGACGGCGGCGGCGTCGCCCGCGGCGAAGATGTCCGGGTCCGAGGTGCGCAGCGAGGCGTCCACCGCGATGCCGCCGCCTGGGCTCGGGGCCAGCTCCAGGCCCGACGCCTCGGCGAGCGCGGTGCGGGGCGCCGCGCCGATGGCCGCGAGCACGTCGTGTGCGGGGTGCTCCTCGCCGTCGTCGGTGCGCACGTGCTGGACCATCCCGTCCCGGCCCGCGATCTCGGTGAGCCGGGCCCCGAAGTGGAAGCGGACGCCGTGCTCGCGGTGCAGGTCGGCGAAGAGGGTGCCCAGCTCGGGCCCGAGGACGGTGTGCAGCGGGGTCGGCTCCGGCTCGACGACGGTGACCTCGGCACCGTAGGAGCGCGCGGCGGCCGCGACCTCCAGGCCGATCCAGCCAGCGCCCGCGATGACCAGGTGCCCGTTCTCCTTGCCGAGGGCCGCGAGGCGTCCGCGCAGCTTGTCGGCGTGCGCGAGCCTGCGCAGGTGGTGCACCCCGGCGAGCCCGGTGCCCGGCACGTCGAGACGGCGCGGCTCGGCGCCCGTGGCGAGCAGCAGCGTGTCGTAGTGGACGCGGGTGCCGTCGCCCAGGCGGACGCTCTTGGCCTCGCGGTCGAGCTGGACGGCGGGCTGGCCGAGGTGCAGCTCGATGTCCGCGCCCGCGTACCAGGCCGGTTCGTGCACGAAGACGCTGTCGCGTTCGTCCGCCCCCATGAGATAGCCCTTGGACAGCGGTGGCCGTTCATAGGGGTGGTCGCGCTCGTCGCCGATCAGGATGACGCGGCCGGTGAACCCCTCCGCGCGCAGGGTCTCCGCGGCTTTCGCCCCGGCGAGCCCTCCGCCGATGATGACGAACGTCCGGTGTGCGTCAACCACTTGATGCCTCCTCGCTGGCCCCCCGCCGGAAATTGTTCACAGGCGAGCGTCCCGCATCGGCGGGGGCGCGGGAAGAGGGGCACAGGTCCCGGAGGCGTGTCGGCCCGCCAGGAAACGGGCGAATGGCCAGGAGGAGGGCGGGGAAGTACCCGTGCGCGAGCGGCGAGGCGCAAAAAAGAACGGCTCGGCGGATGAGGCGCGGAGACGGAGCGCGCAGAAGGGGCGCTGAGACGGGGACACGGCGGAGGGGCACAGAGAGGGGGCACAGAGAAGGGGTGGCGAGAACCGCCTCCCCCGAGGACGGCTCCGCCACCGCACGTAAAGCCTTGCGCGGTCGCGGACGAATCGCGGCGGTTTCGTGGAGAAAGCAAACGGAACCCCTGGTTCCGCTCATCCTTCCCTACCGTGGGACGACACGGCGGAGAGACCCGGGCGAAGCGGGACCGTGGAGGGAGGGCGAGCACGAGTGCTGCGCATCGAGTTCAGCAGCGCGGAACTGAACAGGCTGCGACTCGCGGACACCCCGGACCCGATGTGGGAGATCGCCCTCAGCCTGCACCTTCTCCAGAACCGCCAGGCCGCCCTCGCCTTCGACCCCTGGCGCCACGAAGTCAGGGCGGCGCTCGCCCGCGAAGGACTGCTCCGCACGACCTCGTCCCTCATGCGCCTGTATCCGCACGCCGTCTACTTCCCCGACTTCCTCACCCCCGAGTCCCTTCCGCCAGGTGAGGTACCCGGCAGCCCTGAAGCCGCGCTGGAGACCGGCATCGACACGGTGCTGAGCACGCCCAAGGCCCGCATGGGCGCCGAGATGACCCGCCTCTACGACGCCAGGGAAGGCCGCCTGCCGCCCGGAGCCCAGCGCCTCGCCGAGGGCGACCCCGAGGCACTGCGGCGGCTCGGCGAGGCGCTGCGCCGCTACTACGCGGTGGCCGTCCAGCCGTATCTGCCCGCCATCCGGGGCGAGGTGAGCGCCGACCGCTCCCGGCGCGCCGAGGCCGCGCTGTCCGAAGGCCCCTCCGGACTGCTGACCAGCTACGGGTCCCTCCTGAACTGGCGCCCCGACGAGGGCGTCCTCGCGGCCCCCTACCCCGTACCGCGCGAACTGCGCCTGGAAGGGCGCGCGCTGACCCTGATCCCGTCCTTCTTCTGCGTACGGGCACCCATCACCCTCGCCGACCAGGACCTGCGACCCGTACTGGTCCACCCCCTCTCCCCCGCGCCCGGCTGGCTCGCGCGCGCCCCGCGCAGGCCGGGCACGGAAGCGGACGGACGGGACGCGCGGTACGGCGCCGCGGCGCAGGGGCAGCCGGAGGAACTGCCCGTCTCACAGCTCATCGGCGCCTCCCGCGCCCAGTTGCTGGAGGTACTGGAGCAGCCGAAGACCACCAGCGAACTGGCCATCGCGCTGCGCCTGTCGCTGTCCACGGCCAGCCGTCACACCTCCGTGCTCCGGGAGGCCGGACTCGTCGCCTCACGCAGGCACGGCAACCGCGTCCTGCACAGCCGCACCACCCTCGGCGAGGCCCTGCTCGACGGCTACCTCAGCCACCTGCCGCCAGCAGCCTCCGGGCCGTGAGCGCGAGCGACAGCTCGACGGTCTCGCGCGGGCTGCTGAGCGAACGGCCTGTCAGCTTCTCGTAGCGGCGCAGCCGGTTGAGCACCGTGTTGCGGTGACAGCTCAGCCGCTCCCCCGCGCGCTGCGCCGACTCGTCGCACTCCAGCCAGGCCGTGAGCGTGTCCAGGAGCAGCGCGCGGTCCGTGTGCTCCAGGCGCAGTACGGGTCCCAGGACGCGCTCGGTGAGCACGGACGCCAGCTCGGGCGAGGAGACGACCAGCGCCGAGGGCAGGTTGTCGTGCAGCAGCGTGATCTCGCCGTCGGCCGGACAGGACCGCAGCGCGGTCTCCGCCAGCGCCCTGGCCTCCCCGACAGCGGCCAGCCCCTCGACGGGCGTGCTGACGCCGGTACGGAGGGGGGTGACGCGGGGGTCGGGGGCGGGGAGGGCGGGGTGCGCGGGGTGGCCGCCCGGCCGGGAGTGGAGGGCGCGCAGGGCGCGGGCCAGCGCCTCGGGGCCCGCGTCGCCGTCGAGCCCGGAGCCGTCCAGGAGCGCGATGACGAAGTCGGTGCCCTCGTCGCCCTCGCCGCCGGGTGCGGGGTGCCAGAGGAGGGGGACAGCGGAGGTGGGGGCGGGCCCGTGTTGCGGTCGCGGCCCGCGCCCGGTTCCCGGGCCAGATCTGTCGGCGAGGGCGCGTAACGCGGTACGCCCTGGGCCCGAGACCGCGGCCACCGCGTAACGCCCCTGCTCGGGCAGCCCGAGCGCCGCTGCCACCTCGGGCAGGTCGGCCACCCGCGTCCTGCCCTGGAGCAGCGCCTCCGTCATCAGCCGCAGCCGGTTGACCCGGCGCCAGGACAGCTCGCGCTCGGCGGCGCGGTAGGCGTCGGCGACGACGGTGCAGTGCTCGTCGACGAACTCCCAGACGTCCTCCGCCACATGGACGAGCAGCCGCATGTTCTGCGGGTCCTGGCGCGACGCGATCTCCAGCAGGTCCTGCCACACGGCGCCGCCGCCGAGCCGGAAGGCGTGCAGCACGGCGTCGAGCGGCAGGCCGCGCGCGGGGCCCGCCGCGCCGATGCGGCGCGAGCAGCGGTGCGCGTCCTCGCGCAGCTCGCGCGGCCTGATGAGCGAGCCGACGCTGTAGCTGAGCGACTGGTGGACCTCGCGGCGCAGTTCGACCGGGTCGACGGCGGGAGCGCGGTACGCGGGCTCGTGCTTCTCGATGAGCGCCGTCACACGGTCGGCCAGCTCCGGCAGCCGGTCCAGCAGGGGCCGCGCCGAGCGGTGCAGCACGGCAGTGGCCTCCTCCTTGGCCGGTGGCCGGGGACGGAAGCGGGCGCGTGTCCCTACGACTGAGTGCATCACGACCTCCACCTCTGTGCGGATGGGTGCGAGGCGGGGCGGGGCGGGGCGGGGCGGGGCGGGACCGTCAGCGTACCGTCCGGTCGGTCATCTCTGAACGGACCGGACGTCCCCTTCACGGGGGTGTTGCGCGGGACGGGTCCCCTTCGCGGGGTGCGGAAGGAAACGGGGGGTTGGCCCTTCACGGGGGTGTTGCGCGGGACGGTTGGCCGGTGTGGTGGGCGCCGTAGGGTCCCGCGCCGATTTTTGTGCCGCGTCACGGGGTGCGGGGCGCTGTGCTGGTGGGTGCGGTCTCTTCGCCGGGTGCGGGCCGGTGGCTACGGCGCGGCGTATGGACCGGTACGACGCGGCTTGCGCCGCGTGATTCTTGGCTCGGGTCGTGGATATGGGGTGCCTGTGTGGTGGGGGTCGGCGCCGCGCCGGGGTGTCTCCTCGGCGTGAAGGTCTCGTGTTCGGCTTTCCGCCGGTGACTTTCTCGACCTGCGGGGACACCCCACCGCACCACCTCCCAGCTGTGGCCAACCTCCGGCCGGTGACCCCTCCGCTTGTTCCCATGCTGTGGCCCGGTGCATCGCTGGCACCGGTGCGCCAGCTCCGGCGCCCTGCCGAAGGGGCCCGCCCCTGCGGGCGGCGCCACCCCTGTTGTGCGCCCGCCCCGTGCCGCACCCGAGGGGCCCAGCCCAGCCACCTTTGTTGTGGGCAAGCGTCCCGCTCGGCGAGGGGGCACCTCCCAGCGGTAGCTGGGGGAGGGTGGGCACAACCCGTGCCACCGGCCCGCAGCACGCGAACGAGAGCCCAGGGGGCACCGGGCTACGCACCCCTTCGCCGGGGGTGTTGCGCGGGACGGTCGGCCCGTGAAGCGGGAACCGCAGGGTCCCGCGCTGGGGTTGGGCCGCCGCACGGCAAGGCGCCGCAGTCGCACCCCGCGAAGGGGGGTGGGCCTCGGCTGACCCGGAACCGGGCAGAGGGCCACCGGCGGGACGGGGACGGGGTGGGGTGTCCCCGCAGGTCGAGAAAGTCACCGGCGGAA
>NZ_BAAGSO010000089.1:61796-108655 GCF_054782395.1 Streptomyces daliensis
ACCCACGCACCCACAACCACGGCGCCAGCCAAGAATCACGCGGCGCCAGCCGCGAAGCACCGGACCATAGGCCGCGCCGTAGCCACACACCCGCACCCGAACACGGCGCCCAGCCACACGCGCACCGCCCCCGTGCCGCAGCACAAAAATCAGCGCGGGACCCTACGGCAACTCCCTCACCGGCGAACCGTCCCGCGCAACACCCCCGTGAAGGGCCAACCCCCCGTTTCCTTCCGCACCCGCGAAGGGAACCCGCACCCCGCGAAGGGGAACCGCCTCGGCCGACCCCGCCAACAGGCGGGTCAGCTCGACGCGGGAGCGGATGCCCAGCGCGGAGAAGACGTTCCGCAGGTGGTGGTCGACGGTGCGGGGGCTCACCGAGAGGCGGATGGCGACCTCCCTGTTGGTCGCGCCCTCCGCCACGTGCCGCGCGATACGAAGCTGCTGCGGCGTGAGCCCGTCGAGCGCGGCAGGCGCACCGTTCCCCTCCCCCGCGCTCGACCCCCCACCCGTGGCGCGCAGTTCGGCCCGCGCCTGCTCGGCCCAGGGCCTGGCCCCACAGCGCTCGAAGGCGAACAACGCGTCGCGGAGCACATCGCGCGCCTCGCTCGGTCGGCGCTGCCGGCGCAGCGACTTGCCGTACAGCAGGAGGGTGCGCGCCCGGTCGTACTCGCCGTCGCAGCGGGCGTGTTCGGCGAGCGCGCGGGCGAACAGCGCGTCGGACTCGACGGGCCCGGCGAGCAGCGCGCGGCAGCGGGCGAGCTGCGCGGGGGCGAGGGGGTCGGCGGTGGCGGCGGTCCACCGTACGAATGCCGCGAGTGCCGAACGGGCCGCCTCCGCCGCGCCGGAGAGCGCCGCGGCCTCGACGTAGCAGGGCACGGCCAGCATGCGCTGGGTGAAGTGCCCCTGCCCCGGGCGCCCTTCGGACTCGTTGGCGCCGGGCCCCGGCTCGCCGCGTACCAGCGGCGCCAGTCGGGCCGCCGCCTCCTGCGCGTGCCCTCTGCCGAGGTCGCGCCGGGCCAGGCTCCACTGGGCGAGCGTGGCGGCGATGCCGAGCCCGTGCGGGCCCGCGTCGCGGCCTGCGGCGCGGGCGTGGCCCGCGCAGGCCGCGTCGTCGCCGTCGACGGCCGCGGCCATGGCGAGCACCGCGTGGTGGTGTGCCGCGCAGTTGCGCTGCCGGGTGCGGAGGGCGAGCGCGAGCCCCGTACGGGCGTGTGCGCGGGCACGGGTGTGGTGGCCGGCGCGGAGTTCGCCGTAGGCGAGCCGTTCCAGTACGCGCGGCACCAGCGCGGCAGGGCCGCGTGTGCGCGCGGCGGCGAGGGCGCGTACGCCGATGCGGCGCGACGCGGCGACGTCGCCGAGCACGAGGGCCGCGACGGTCGCGTGCAGCAGCCGGTCCGGGCGCTCCTCCCGCTCGGTGAGCCCGAGCACCCGGCGCAGCGCCACCGCTCCCTCGGCCCAGCGGCGGCGCATCATCGCGGCCATGCCGGTGGTGTACGCGTCGAGCAGGTCGTCCTCGCCGGTTCCGGAGCCGGGGAGGGCCACGGCGCGGTCGGCGGCGAGGAGGTATCCCTCCGTGTCGCCGAGCCCGAAGGACGCCTCGGCCGCGTGCAGCAGCGCCTCGCGGGCCGAGCGGGGCTCGTACGGTTCCAGCAGCCGTGCCGCCTCGAACAGCACCTCGCGCGCGTCGGCGAGCACGCCGTCCCGCAACTCGGCGACGCCGTGTGCCAGTTCGGCGATCCCGCGCACGGGCGTGCGGACGGGGAGCCCGGCGAACGGCGAGGACGCGCCGTCCGGCCCGTCCGCCCCGTCCAGTCCCTGGCGGGGGAGGCCGAGCAGCATGGTGACGGGGAGCGGCGGGCCGAGGCGGCGCGCGGCGAAGCCGAGGGTGCGGCGCGAGGGGGCGTCGAGCAGATGCGCGTCGTCGACGCAGCACAGCACGGGCCGCTCCGCCGCCAGCCCCCGCAGCAGCGCGAGGAAGTCAGCGAGGACGGGGCCGGGGCCGCGGGTGCGGCGGCCGTGCCCGTCGTGCTCCTCCAGGCGGAGGGCCTGTGCCAGGGCCGGGTACGGGGGCGCGGTGGCGTCCTCGGCGGGGGCGAGCAGGTGCGCGACGGGCTGGAGCAGCGCGTGCAGACCGCCGTACGGGAGCGTCCGTTCGGCCGCGACGCCGCGCGCACGCAGCACCGTGCCCGCGCCCTGCCCCTGCCCCTGTCCCGGGGCGTCGGCGAAGGAGGCCGCCGCGTCGTCCAGGAGGACGGTGTTGTCGGCCGCGGGCGTGGCCCGGATGACGAGCGCGCCGCCGTGTCCCGCGCGGGTACGGGCGAGCAGCGCGCCGATCTCGTGGTGCACCGCGTACTTGCTGTGCATGCGGTCAGGAGAACATCACCCCTCGTCGGAGTCCATGCACCGCACAACGGGCACTGCGTCGGCCCAGCCTGCGGACAAGGCCGCTGTGCGACGGCACAACCGCCCGTGCCGGGTGGCGGAACAGCCTGTTCCGGCACCCTTTCCGGCCCCGGCCCCCCTCAGTCCGCGCCACCCCGTGTGAGGCGACGGTGCAGGCCGCGCGCCGAGACGTCGGTCAGCGAGGAGATCTGGTCCACGACGACGCGCAGCCGCTCCGTGTCCCCCGACGCCTCCGTGAACAGCGCGCGGAACTGCGGATCGAGCCCTTCCGGTGCGCGGAGGAGCAGCGCCTCGGCCAGTTCGGCGAGCACGACGCGCTGTTCGGCGCGCAGCCGCTCCAGATCGGGCCGCTGCATCACATAGCGGTCGGCGACGGCCTTGAGGACCGCGCACTCCAGGCGGATCTCCCTCGGCACGACCAGCTCGGCGGCGTACCGCGTCAGCCGCCCCGAGCCGTAAGCGGCGCGCGTCGCGCCCTCGGCCGCCAGGCAGAAGCGGCCGATGAGCTGGCTCGTGGCGTCCTTGAGGCGGGCCTGCGCGACGGCCGAGCCGTCGTAGCCGTGCGGCCACCACTCCTGGTCCAGCAGGCGGTCGAGCGCGGCGGACAGTTCGCCGGACCCGGCGCCCGGCGCGTAGCGGCGGGCCGCCACGGCGAAGATGTCCTGGCGCTCGGGCTCGGCCAGCAGCACGTTCGGATCGAGGTGCCCGGCGTGCAGGCCGTCCTCGACGTCGTGGACGGAGTACGCGACGTCGTCGGACCAGTCCATGACCTGGGCTTCGAAGCACGTGCGGTGCTCGGGCGCGTCGCGCCGCACCCACTCGAAGACGGGCAGGTCGTCCTCGTACACCCCGAACTTCGCGGAGGCCGGGTCCGTCGGGTGGCCGCCCCTGGGCCAGGGGTATTTGGTGGCGGCGTCGAGCGCCGCGCGGGTGAGGTTGAGGCCGACGGAGACCCGGCCGTGCTCCGCGCCGGAATCGGAACCGGAACCGGGCTCAGAGCCGGAGCCGGGCCCGGCGCCGTACGGGCCGCGCTCGCCCGGTGCCGCGTCCACGAAGCGCTTGGGCTCCAGCCGGGAGAGCAGCCGCAGCGACTGCGCGTTGCCCTCGAAGCCGCCGCAGGGCCCGGCGATCTCGCTCAGCGCGCTCTCGCCGTTGTGCCCGAAGGGCGGATGGCCCAGATCGTGCGCGAGGCAGGCGGCCTCGACGAGATCGGGGTCGCAGCCGAGCGCGGCGCCGAGTTCGCGCCCGACCTGGGCGCACTCCAGCGAGTGGGTGAGCCGCGTGCGCGGGGTGGCGTCCCACGCCTGGTAGCTGGAGCCGGGCGCGACCACCTGTGTCTTGCCCGCGAGACGGCGCAGCCCGGCGGAGTGCAGCACCCGGGCGCGGTCGCGCTGGAAGGCCGTACGCCCTGGCCGCTTGTCGTGCTCCTCGGCCCAGCGCTCGGCGTCGGAGGGGGAGTAGAAGGGGTCGGGGAAACCGACCGCGGGCCCTGTGCCGTACGTGCCGTGCATGTGCCGACGGTAACCGGGCCCACTGACAGCGGCCTACGCCCGCGCCAGCGAGGCTTCCGGTACGGGGCCGCCGACGGCACCCTCGGCCCCGGCGCGGGACTCAGTGCGGGACTCGTCGTAACGGTGCAGTACGAGCCGCGCCAGCGCGGTGTGCGCGCCCACCGGTGCCGCGACGACGGCGTCCGGCGCCTCGGCCACGCACGCGGCGGCGCACTCGGACGCGAACCGGCCGGGCGCGGTGAAGTACGAGGCCAGGCCGATGCGCCGGTGGCCGCGGGCCCGCAGCGCCCGTACGGCCTCGGTGACGGTGGGTGCGGCGGCCGACGCGTAGGCGGGCAGCACGGGCACCCCGCCGAGGCGCGCGGAGAGCTGGGCCGCCATGCGCTCGACGCCGTCCACGTACTCCGGGTCGCGGGAACCGGCGGCGGCGAGCACGACGGCTCCCGAGCCGGGGCCGGGCCCGGAGACCGGTCCGCGTGTACGGGCGGTCCCGCGCCGCTTCCCCGCCGTCACCCAGCCCGCCTCAGCGAGCCGCTCGTACAGCGCCTCAGCGAGCAGCGGGTGCGGCCCGAGCGGTGCCGCCGCCCTGGCGTCCAGGTGCGGTGCGGCGGCCAAGGCTCGCGGGATGTCGTGCTTGACGTGGAAGCCGCGCCCGAACAGGAGCGGTACGAGCACGGCACCGCAGCCCGCGCCAGGACCGCTCTCCCCTCCCGTCTCCGCACCGGGGCGCGGCGCGGGCAGGTCGGCGAGCGCGTCGGGGAGCAGGGGCGCGTTCAGCTCGATGTGCGCCAGCTCGACGCGGAGCCCCGGCCGCAGCGCCCGTACGCGTACGCACAGCTCGCGCAGGGTCCGCTCGGCGCGCGGGTCACGGGAGCCGTGGCCCACCGCGACCAGCGTGGGCGCGTCGGACATGGCGGAACGCGAAGGGGACGAGGGGTGCGGGGGGCGGATCGCGTGGAGCTGGGAGGTGAGCTGCGAGGTGAACCGAGTCATGAGCTGCGCCGTACTGTCGAGGCCGGTGAACGGTCCTGTGCCTGGGTCCTGAGAAGGCGACGCCGTCATGGACCGAGTGTGGCGAAGCGGCGTTGCCTGACCGTTGCGCGGCGGTGACGACTGATTGCGTACGGCTCACAGTCCGCCCCCGCACACCGTGCGCCACCCCGGCCGCCCTGGCCCCGCCCCGCGCACCGTCCCCTTACGGGCGGGGCTCACCGGCCGCCGGGGGCCGCGCTGAGCGGGGGTTGCCGGGCGCGTAACGCGGCCGGGCGCCGCCCGTAACACGTCCGCCGCACGCTGGCCCGTATGAACGCCACCACGACCGACACCCACTGCCCGTACTGCGCCCTCCAGTGCGGCATGGCCCTGCGTCCCACCGTCGGCGCCGGGAGCGGTGGCGCCCCAACCCCGGTCGCCGAGGTCGTGGAGGTCGTGGAGCGGCCCGCGTTCCCCGTGAACCGGGGCGCGCTGTGCGGCAAGGGCCGCACGGCCCCCGACGTGCTCTCCCCGTCGGCCCGGCTGACGACCCCCCTGCTCCGCGACCCGGCCACGGGACGCCTCGAACCGGCCGGCTGGGAGGAGGCACTCGACCGGGTGGCCGCCAGGCTCGCCGGTACGCGCGCCGCGCACGGGCCCGACGCGGTCGGCGTGTTCGGCGGCGGCGGTCTGACGAACGAGAAGGCGTACGCGCTGGGCAAGTTCGCCCGCCTCGTGCTGGGCACCTCGCAGATCGACTACAACGGGCGCTTCTGCATGTCGTCGGCAGCCGCTGCCGGTACCAAGGCGTTCGGGCTCGACCGTGGTCTGCCCTTCCCGCTGGCGGACATTCCGCGCACGGGCTGCGTCGTCCTCGTCGGCTCGAATCCGGCCGAGACCATGCCGCCCGCGCTGCGCTACTTCACGGAGCTGCGCGAGAACGGCGGCAAGCTGATCGTCGTCGACCCCCGGCGCACCCGCACGGCCGAGCAGGCGGACCTCCACCTCGCGCCCCGGCCGGGCACCGACCTCGCGCTCGCGCTGGGCATGCTGCACCTGGTGGTCGCCGAGGGCCACGTGGACCAGGACTTCGTGGACGCGCGCACCAGCGGCTGGGCGGAGGCGCGCAGCGCCGCCATGGCGCACTGGCCCGAGCTGGTGGAGCGGGTCACCGGCGTGCCCGTGCCCGAGCTGCGCGAGGCGGTGCGGCTCTTCTGCGGCGCCGAGCACTCCATGGTGCTGACGGCGCGCGGCCCCGAGCAGCAGTCGAAGGGCACCGACACGGTGGGCGCCTGGATCAACCTCTGCCTGGCAACGGGGCGCGCGGGCCGCCCGCTGTCCGGATACGGCTGTCTGACGGGCCAGGGCAACGGCCAGGGCGGACGCGAACACGGCCAGAAGGCCGACCAGTTGCCCGGCTACCGCAAGCTGGACGACCCGGCGGCCCGCGCGCACGTCGCGGGCGTGTGGGGCGTGGACCCGGACACGCTGCCAGGGCCGGGGCGCAGCGCCTACGAGCTGCTGGACGCGCTCGGCGGCGACGTCAGGTCGCTGCTGCTGATGGGTTCCAACCCGGTGGTCTCGGCGCCGCGCGCCACTCACGTCGAGGGGCGGCTGCGCTCGCTGGACTTCCTGGCCGTGTGCGACGTGGTCCTCTCGGAGACGGCGCGGCTGGCCGACGTCGTCCTCCCGGTGACGCAGTGGGCCGAGGAGACGGGCACGACGACGAACCTGGAAGGTCGCGTGCTGCTGCGGCGCAAGGCGGTGGACCCGCCGCGCGGCGTACGGAGCGACCTGGCGGTACTGCACGGGCTCGCGGAGCGGCTGGGCTGGGAGAAGGGCTTCCCGGCCGACCCCGAGGAGGTCTTCGACGAGCTGCGCCGCGCGTCGGCGGGCGGCGTCGCCGACTACTCGGGCATCACCTACCGCCGCATCGCGGAGGAGGACGGCGTCTTCTGGCCCTGCCCGGAGCTGGACGGGGACCAGGTGGGCGGGGCTCCCGAGGTGGACGGGGAGTCCGGGGTTCCGGAGGGGTGGGCGGCCGACGAGGACCCGGCCAACGACTACGGCGCCTCCCCGCCCCCGCACCCGGGCACCCCCCGGCTCTTCCTCGACCGCTTCGCGACGCCCGACGGCCGCGCGCGCTTCGCGCCCGTCACGCACCGTCCGGCGGCCGAGGAGCCGGACGACGAGTACCCCGTGTATCTGACGACGGGCCGCGTGCTGTCCCAGTACCAGTCGGGGGCGCAGACCCGCCGGGTGGCGGAGCTGAACGCGGCGGCGCCAGGGCCGTTCGTCGAGCTGCACCCGAGGCTCGCCGAGCGGCTGGGCGCGGCGGACGGCGACCGGCTCGCCGTGGTCTCGCGGCGGGGCAGGGCGGTCGCACCGGCCCGCCTCTCCACCGGCATACGCGCCGACACGGTCTTCATGCCCTTCCACTGGCCGGGCGAGGGCAACGCCAACGCGCTCACCAACCCCGCGCTGGACCCCACGTCGCGGATGCCGGAGTTCAAGGTGTGCGCCGTACGCGTCGAACTGGCGTGACGTGACGGGGGACGTAGCGCGGCCCCCTCCGCCGCGCGGCCCGCAACCGGCAGCCCCCGTACCGCGTCGCAGCAGTTGTGCCGAACCGCCCACGTGCCCTCGCCCTCCTTCGCCGCGTCCGGCTCCCACGGACGCGGGCGGGGCAACGGCGCGCCGTTCAGGCGCTGGTGCTGCTGTGCGTGCTGGGGCTGCTGCCCGCGACATGGCTGCGGCTGTCCACCGCCGACCGCCTCGTCCCCGCGGGCGCGGCGTCCGTGCCCTCGGCCCCCGTGGCGCTCGTGTTCGGCGCGGGACTGTGGGACGGCGAGCCGTCCCCGTATCTGGCGCACCGGCTGGACGCGGCCGTCGAGCTGTACGAGCGGGGCACGGTGCGCGCGGTACTCGTCTCCGGCGACAACAGCCGGCACGACTACGACGAGCCCGACGCCATGCGCGCCTACCTCGCCGCACGCGGGGTGCCGAAGAAGCGCATCGTCGCCGACTACGCGGGCTTCGACACCTGGGACTCGTGCGCCCGCGCGGCCCGCGTCTTCGGGGTGCGGCGCGCGCTGCTCGTCAGCCAGGACTTCCACATCCGGCGCGCCGCCGCGCTCTGCGAGGCCGCCGGGATCGACGCGTACGGCGTCCCCGTGCCCGAACCACGCGACGCCACCTGGTTCTTCGGTGGCGTCCGCGAGCTGCCGAGCGCGGCCAAGGCGGCGCTCGACGCGACGTTCACCCCCGACCCGCACTTCCTCGGCCCCCGCGAACGCGGCGTCCAGCGCGCCCTGGCCTCGGCGGAATAGACGAACCAGGCGGTAGCCGCGGCGTCGGCGCCCACCACGTCCGCCCTCGCCTACGTGTTGGTGCCGGGCATGTCGCCGTTCATGCCGGCGCCCGGCTTCGCGTCGGTCATGTCGTACTCGGTACCGAGCAGCCGGACCTTCCCGGTCTTGGGCGGTATGTACGCGCTGGTCTGGTGCAGCCAGTCCACGAAGAACGAGGGCATGGCCGACGCGCTGCCGAGATAGACCTGCATCGAGTCGGACGGGTTGACCGAGGCGATGGCGGAGGTGCCCCGGTCGTGCTCGCGGATCTCCGTGCTGAAGACGGAGAGCAAGCCGCCGTCCGCCGTCTTGAGCGCGTGGACCTCTTCGTGGGTGGGCTCGCCGCGGCTGAACTTGGCCTCACCGTGCGGGCTCAGCAGCCTGTTCTGCTCCTTCGGGATGGCACGGACCGATGTGACGGTCTCCGAGTCGGCGAAGCCCGTCGAGGCCGTGGAGCCCTGTGACGTGTACAGCTCGACGAGGCCGTCGGAGAGCTTCTCGGGGGCCATGGGGCCGGTCTTCTTCGCGGGGTCGGAGACGGGGACCGCGAAGCCGTCCTTGTCCTTCGCGAACTTGGGCATCCACTTGGTCTCGCTGTAGCTGCCCGCGACCAGCTTCCAGTCACCGTCGGACTGCTTCTCCATGATGAGGATGCCGGGGAACTCACCTTTCCTCTTCCCCGGGTTCTTGGAGTGCGCGACCACGGCGAACCAGTCGGCGGTGCCCTTCCTGGGGATGTAGTACTCCCGGTCGACGTAGACGAAGGGCTCCCGGTACTCGGTTATCTCCTTCCTCGACCAGTTCTTCTGCATCTTGTACGTGGCCTTGCTCTGCTCGAAGACCGCGCCGCCCTCGACGGTGGACAGCAGCTTCGGGTCGGACTTCTCGTTTGCCTGACTGTTGACCTTCTCGTAACGATCGACGAGCTTCGCGGCCTTTGCCTTGGTGACGACTCCGGCGGGGGCCGCACCCCTCCCCCCGTCCGAAGCCGAACCGGACCCGGACCCGGACTCGGAGCCCCCGCCGGAATCGCCGCCGCAACCTGCCATGACCAGGACCAGGCTGCCCGCGCAGGCCACACCGGCGAGCCCCCGTGCCGAATTCCTCATCGCATAATCCCCGTTCTTCACTTACGTCACAGTGGTGAACCGGAGTATGCCTGTTCGCTTTTCCCGGGTTTCACAGGGGGGCGTCCAAGGACACGTGGCCGGACCACCGGGCCGGGGACCGGTCACGGGACCGGCGGCGCCGTCTCCGCCTCCACCCACGCGAGATAGTCCGCGCCGCCCCTGACCACGGGGGTCGCGATGATCTCCGGTACGTCGTAGTCGTGCGCCTGCCGGATGTACGCCTCCAGCGCCTCGTAGCGGGCGGCGGCCGTCTTGAACAGCACCTGCCACTCGGGGTCGTCGCAGATCTCGCCCTCCCACCGGTACACGGAGGTCACAGGCGCGCTGATCTGCGCGCACGCGGCCACCCGCTTCTCCACGGCGCCCGCGGCCAGGGCCCGGGCCTTCTCCTCGCTGTCGGTGGTGGTCAGCACGGTCAGCACGCTCGGGTCCCCGGCCATGACTGCGTCTCCTCGCTACGTCACTACGTCGTCGTACGGGTACGGGCACGCCCACGCTAGCCGCCCGCCGCTCACCCCATCAGCGTCGCCGCCACCGCGACCTCCGTGCCCGCGAGGCCGACCGAGCAGAACAGCGTGACCTGTCCGGGCCCCGTACGGGCCGGGACCGCGCCCGCGAGCACCGCGCCCAGCTCGGTCGCGGCGGCCGGATCGACGAGCGGTCCGTCCCCGTCGCGGGGCCCGTCCCCATCGCCCCCGTCGCGGGTCCCGTACCGCGCCGCCTGCGCGCGCGAGTCCGTGACGACGGCGTCGGCGCGGGCCACCAGCGCGGGCGGAATCTCGTGCCGCGCACGGCTCTTGGGGCCGAGCGCGGACACGTGCGTACCGGGCTCGACCCACTCGGCCTCCAGCACCGGGACCTCGCTCGGGGTGGCCGTGATCACGATGCCGTGGCCGCGCACCGCCTCCTCCGGGGTGGCCACGGGGTGCGCGTCCACGCCCAGCGCCCGGCGTATGCGGTACGCGAAGAGGTTCGCCCGCTCGGCCCTGCGCCCGTACACCGAGACCCGCGAGAGCCGCCGCACGGAGGCCACAGCCCAGATCTGCGCCCACGCCTGCGGGCCCGTGCCGATGAGGCCGAGGTGCGTCGCGTCCGGCCTGGCCAGCGCGTCGACGGCGACCGCGCCGATGGCACCGGTGCGGCGCGGGCCGAGTTCGGCGCCGTGGACGACGCCGAGCAGCCCCTCCTCGGCGCTCCACACCGCGACGATCTGCTGGCCGCCGCCGTGACCCGTCGCATAGGCGCGGAACCCGTACAGCGCCCGCTCGCCCTCCAGCCCGCCCGCCGTGAAGACCAGCTCCCCCGGGCCCGGCGCGCCCACGAGGCCCACGGGCGCGTGGAGGCGGGGCGGCGCGTGCAGTCGCCCGGCGTGGTGGGCGAGCAGCGCGTGCCGTACGGCGGCGACGGCCGTCGGCGCGTCGAGCCGGGCCCGCACATCCTCGTCGCCGAGGAAGACCGGGCGGGTGACGGGGGCCGCCTCCCGGGCGCCCTCCCCCGCACCGTCGGCCCCGACGCCGTCGGCCCCGGACGCTCCGTGTATCCCGTGGTCGTCGTCCATCGCGGGATCGTACCGACAGAGGGCGCGCGGGCGGCAGTTCGCGTATCGCCATCTTCGGCACCGCCCTCGGGGTGCGGGGTGTCCGATTCGTTCAAGACAGGGGGCCGCTCGCGAGTCAGACTCACGGGCATGACCGCACGTTTCGATCTCATCGGCATCGTCACCTCCGACATGGCCGCCTCCCTCGCCTTCTACCGCCGCCTCGGCCTGGACATCCCGGCCGAAGCCGACGCCTCCCCGCACGTCGAGGCCACGCTCCCCGGCGGGCTGCGCATGGCGTGGGACAGCGACGACGTCATCCGCTCCTTCGACCCCTCCTACTCCCCCGCGCAGGGCGCCGAAGGCCGGATCGGGCTGGCCTTCCTCTGCGACGGGCCCGCCGACGTGGACCGGCTGTACGCCGAGCTGACCGGCGACGGGTACAAGGGGCACAAGGAGCCCTGGGACGCCGAGTGGGGCCAGCGCTACGCGCTCGTCGACGACCCCGACGGCAACGGCATCAGCCTCTTCGCACCCCTCACCGACCCGTCCTGAGCCGTCCTGAAGCGGGCGGGGCCCACGTCCGCGTCCGCGCGCCCGGCTAGGACGCGGCCCCCGCCCGCGTCCGTATCAGCTCCGTCAGCGGCGCACCGGCCAGCGCCCTGAACTCCCGCGCGAGGTGGGCCTGATCCGCGTACCCCACGGCCGGGGCGATCTCGGCCGGAGGGCGGCCGGAGTGGGCGAGCCGCAGCGCCCCGCGCATGCGCAGCACCCTGGCCAGGGTCTTCGGCCCATATCCGAACGCGTCCCTGCACCGCCTGTGCAGTTGCCTCTCGCTCAGGCCCACCGACGTGGCGACCTGCGCGACGCCGAGCCCGCGCCGCAGCCCCGCCACCACCGCGCCCCGCACGGAATCGGCGCCCCCGGACAGGGCCGCACCGCCAGCCCCGCCCGCCTCGCCGCCCGCCTCGCGGCGCCGCAGCCGCTCCTGGGCCAGCGCCTCCAGCACCGCGCCGGGATCCGGGGCACCGGCGGCCCGCTCCGTCAGCTCCCGGACCTCGCGCTCCGGCCACAGCGCGGCGAGCGGCACCCGCTGATCGCACAGCTCCCACGCCCGCACGCCGAGGACCAGCGGCGCCGTGCCGGGCGCGAACCGCAGCCCGCACGCGCGGGACCCCGCCTCGCCCGACACGAGGTGGGCGCGGGTGTCGGGACCCGCGACGACCAGTTCCTCGCCCCACAGCAGCAGATCCATGCACCCGTCGGGCAGCACGCGCCCCGACCCGCCGGAGGTGTCCTCCCGCGTCCAGACGACGGCGCCACGCAGCAGTGAAGGCCGTTCCTCGTACATGTGCCCAGGATGGACCCCCGCACTGACAACCGCCCCAGGGCCGGGCGTTCTCGCAGCTCAGCGCCCGTCGACGGGATCCGGACCCCCGCGTCCGCAGCGTCCGCGGCCCGAGCCGCGCGCACCCTCTTCGCGCGCTCCTGGGCGCAGCCGTTCGCGCCCCGGGAGGCGTCCGAAGCTCCCCTGTGCGCGCCCTGGACCGTCGCCACGGCGCTCTCTAGCGTGACCCGAACCCATCCGGAATCCCGTCCGGAGCTCCGTCCGGAGCCGTCCGGAGCCGACTGCCGGCCGGGCCGGCGCCCGCGCAGGTCACGCACGGGGCCCCGCGCCCGGCCGCCTTCGCCGCTCGCCGAGGGAGCGTCGCCATGGCACCCACCCGAGAAGCGCCCGACATCCTGTCGCCGGAATTCACCCGGGACCCGTACGCCGCCTACCGCGTCATGCGGGAGGAGTTCCCGCTGTACTGGCACCCGAGCACCGGCAGTTACGTCATTTCGCGGCACGAGGACGTCCAGCGCGCCTTCCGCGACCCGGTGTTCACCACGCGCAACTACGACTGGCAGCTCGAACCCGTACACGGCCGCACCATGATCCAGATGAGCGGCCGGGAGCACGCGGTGCGCCGGGCCCTGGTGGCACCTGCGTTCCGGGGGCGGATGCTGGAGGAGCGGTTCCTGCCCGTCATCGAGCGCAACGCGCGCGAGCTGATCGACAAGGTGCGCGGTGCCGGTACGGCCGATCTCGTCGACGACTTCGCGACCCGCTTCCCCATCAACGTCATCGTGGACATGCTCGGCCTGGACAAGGCCGACCACCCGCTCTTCCACGACTGGTACACGGCCATCGTCGCGTTCTTCGGCAACCTCTCCGAGGACCCGGAGGTCGCGGCGGCGGGCCTGCGTACGCGCGACGAGCTGGCCGCCTACATGCTCCCGGTCATCAGGGAGCGGCGCGCGCACCCCGGCGACGATCTGCTCTCCTCCCTGTGCGAGGCGCAGATCGACGGGACGAGGATGAGCGACGAGGAGGTCAAAGCCTTCATCAGCCTGCTCTTCGCTGCGGGCGGCGAGACCACGGACAAGGCGCTCGGCAGCGTCTTCAGAAACCTGCTGGAGCATCCGGCGCAGCTCGCCGCCGTGCGCGAGGACCGCGAGCTGATCGGCAGGGCGCTGGCCGAGACGCTGCGCTACACGCCTCCCGTCCACATGATCAACCGTGAGCCCGCCGAGGACGTGAAGCTCTCGGGCGGGGTCGTACCGGCCGGAGCGACCGTCCACTGCCTGATCGCCGCCGCCAACCGCGACGAGGCACGCTTCGCCTCCCCCGACACCTTCGACATCTTCCGCGACGACCTCGACTCCACCTCCGCCTTCTCGGCCGCCGCCGACCATCTGGCCTTCGCGCTGGGCCGCCACTTCTGCGTCGGCGCGCTGCTGGCGAAGACCGAGGTGGAGGTAGCCGTCGGCCAACTGCTGGACGCCATGCCCGACATGGCGCTCGTGGAGGGCCATGTCCCGGTGGAGCGCGGCGTGTTCACGCGCGGTCCGGACGCGCTCCCGGTGCGGTTCACGCCGGTGGGGTGATCGTTACGTACCGCTTCGGAGCCGCCGCAAGAACGGTTGGGCAACAAGCTCCGGCACTCGGGGCACCCGGGGCGCGCGCGGCCGAACGCCTGTGCATACTTCCGGGATGACGCAGCACTCCCCCGGCGAGGACGCCGCCTCCGCACACCCACGCACGGTCGACGAACGGACCTCCGTGGTCGTCGTCGGTGCGGGGCCCGCCGGGCTCACCGTCGCCAACCTGCTGCGCACGGCGGGCGTCCCGTGCGTGCTGCTGGAGGCGGAGAGCCGCGCGTTCATCGAGCAGCGGCCCCGCGCGGGCTTCGTCGAGGAGTGGGCGGTGCGCGCGCTGGAGCGGCGCGGGCTCGCGGACCGCCTGCTGGAGCGGGCCGGGACGCACGAGGACTGCGAGTTCCGGATGGACGGGGTGCGGCACCTGTTCCGCTACGCCGCGCTGTCCGGGCAGCGGCACTTCGCGTATCCGCAGCCGCTGCTGGTCACGGACCTGCTGCGCGCGTACGCGGGCGCCGAGGGCGGCCCTGAGGGCCCGGAGGAGGCGCCCGGTACGGGCGCCACGGGCGCGCCCGGCATCCCGCCCGGTGACGTCCGCTTCGACGTCGCCGACGTCCGCCTCCACGCCGTCGACTCGCCGCACCCCTCCGTCTCCTACACCGACCCGGCGACGGGCCTGCGCCACCGCGTCGCGTGCGACTTCGTCGCGGGCTGCGACGGCGCTCGCGGTGTCAGCCGCGCGGCGATACCCGAGGACCGGATCACCGTCGCACGGCACGACCTGGGCGTCGGCTGGCTCGCGCTGCTCGCGCAGGCGCCGCAGTCCTGCGAACGCGTCACCTTCGGGCTGCACCCGCACGGGTTCGCCGCGCACATGGCCCGCACCCCGGACGTCACCCGCTACTACCTGGAGTGCCCGCCGGACGACAGCCCGGACAACTGGTCGCACGAGCGCGTCTGGAGCGAGCTGCGGCAGCGGCTCGACGCGAAGGACGCGGCGCCGCTCATCGAGGGCGAGCTGATCGAGCGGCGCGTGCTGAGCATGCACAACTACGTCGTCGAGCCCATGTCGTACGGGCGCCTCTACCTCGCGGGCGACGCCGCGCAGCTCCTGGCCCCGATCGGCGCCAAGGGCATGAACCTGGCCCTGCACCACGCGATCCTGCTGGCCGACGCGCTGACCGGCCACTACGCCCGGGAAGACGACAGCGGCCTCGCGGGCTACTCGGCCGCGTGCCTGCGGCGCGTGTGGCAGTACCACGAGTTCACCCAGTGGCTCTCGGACGTCTTCCACGGCCCCTCCTCCGGCAACGTCTACCGCGCGGGCCTCGCGCGGGCCCGGCTGCGGCGCATGACCGGGTCCGACCTGGCGGGGTCGGCGGTCGCGGGGCTCTACATCGGGAGCGAGGCGGAGCACTGAGCGCTGGGCGCTGTGCCTTGAGCGCTGAGCCTTGGGCCCTGGGCCCTGGGCGCCGGGGCCGGACGCGGGCGCCCGGGCCGGGCACTGGCCCGGGTACTGGGACTGGGACTGGGACTGGCCTGGGCCGGGCACTGGCCCGGGTACTGGGACTGGGACTGGCCTGGGCCGGGTACTGGCCCGGGCCCAGGAGCTGAGCGCTGACCTGGGCGCCGCGTCTGAGCACTGGCCCGGCCCCCAAGCCGAGCCCAGGACCGGGCGCTGAGGCCGAGCCGCCGCGGCTGAGCAGTGGCCCGGGGGCCCAGGGCCGGGCGCTGAGCGCTGGCGGGTGCCTGCACCGAGCCCTCGCGACGACTCACAGCGGGTGCCGAGGCCGGCCCAGGACCGGACTCGGAGACCGGGCCCTGGCCTGGCGCCGCAGACGGGCCCGAGGCCGGGCGCCGGCCCGGGCCCGGAGACCGGACCCAAGCCGGGCGCTGGGAGCTCGGGACGCTCACAGCGGGGGCCCCGGGCCCGAGCCGCCGCGGCTGAGCAGTGGCCCGGGGGCCCAGGGCCGGGCACTGAGCGCTGGCGGGTGCCTGCACCGAGCCCTCGCGACGACTCACAGCGGGTGCCGAGGCCGGCCCAGGACCGGGCTCGCAGACCGGACCCTGACCTGGCGCCGCAGACGGGCCCGAGGCCGGGCGCCGGCCCGGGCCCGGAGACCGGACCCAAGCCGGGCGCTGAGGCCGGGCCCGAGCCGGGCGCCGAGTCCTCGCGACGGCTCACAGCGGGGGCCCCGGGCCGCTGAGGGCAGCGTTGCCTCCGGGAAACGGTGGTGATGCGGACGGGTAACAGCGGGACCGCACGCTCGTTCCATGACCTCGACACAGCGTGTGGTGGTGGTCGGCGGCGGCATGGCCGGTGCCCGGCTCACCCAGCAGCTCGCCGCAGCGGACGACGTGGACCTCACCGTCGTCGGCGAGGAGACGCACGCCGCCTACAACAGGGTGCTGCTCGCCGAGGTGCTCGCCGGGCGCTACCCCGCCGAGGTCGTCGCCCTCCCGGCGCCGCCCCCGCGCACCCGCTGGCTCAGCGGGGTGCGAGCCGTGCGCGTCGACCGCGCGGAGCGGCTCGTCGTCTGCGACGACGGCGCGGCACTCCCGTACGACGCGCTCGTCCTGGCCACCGGGTCCAACCCCGTGCTGCCGCCGCTGCGCGGCCTGTTCGGGCCCGAGCGGACGATCGGCCAGGCCCTCGGACGGACCGCCGCGCAGGAAGGTCCCGAGGAGCAAACAGGGGCCGGGGTCCGTCGCGCCAGGACCGGCGCCCGGACCAGCGCCCCGGGGGACGGGCTTCCCGAGGGCGTCCGCGCGTTCCGCACCATGGACGACTGCCTCGCGCTGGAGCGCGAGCTGCGCCCCGGTGTGCGGGCCGTCGTCGTCGGCGGCGGGCTGCTCGGTGTCTCCGCCGCACGGGCGCTCGCCCGGCGCGGCGCCCAGGTCGTCCTGACCCACCAGGGCGAACACCTCATGGAGCGCCAGCTCGACCCGGGCGCCTCCGAACTGCTGCGCGACCACCTCGGGCAGTTGGGCGTCGAGGTCCACACGGAGTGCCGGGCGCGCGGCCTGCTCACCCGGCCCGCGAAGCGCACCGGGGGCGGCCCGGCCCACGCCACCCGCGCCGTGCGCGCGGTGACTCTGGCCGACGGCTACGAGCTGGCCGCCGATATCGTCGTCCTCGCCTGCGGCGTCCGCCCCCGCACGGGGCTGGCGCAGGCCGCCGGGCTCGCCCTCGGCAGCGGCGCCGGACGCGGAATCGTCGTCGACGACCAGCTCCGCACCAGCGACCCCCACATCTACGCGATCGGCGACTGCGCGGAGCACGACGGCGTGCTCTACGGCCTCGCGGGCGCGGCCCAGGAGCAGGCCGACACGCTCGCCCGCGTCCTCACGGCGAACGCCCCGGCCACCGGAGCCGCGCCCGCACCCGTCGCCCCCCGATACCGCGGCACCCGCGCCCTGACCCGGCTCACGCTCGCCGGGGACCCGCAGGGGCTGCCCCTGGACCTCGCCGCTTTCGGCGAGACCGACCCGCTGCCCGACGACGACGTCGTACGGCTCGCGGACGCGACCCGCGGCAGGTACCGCAAGGTCGTCGTCCGCGGTGACCGGCTCGTCGGCGGCATCCTCCTCGGCGATCTCGGCACCGTCGGCGCGCTCGCCCGTACCTGGGAGGGCGACGAGCCGCTGCCCTCCGCTCCGCTGCTCCACCTGCTGACGAATGATGGAGGCTCCTGAGATGTCCACGGAGACACCCGCGCAGACCTCGCCCGCGCCGCGCGCCGCGCACGACAACGAGCACGAGCACGAGCACGAGCACGAGCGGGCGATCGTGCTGGTCGGCCACGGGATGGTCGGGCAGCGCTTCCTGGAGGGCCTGGCCGCGCGCGGCGCGACCGAGGGCGCGCGGGTGGTGGTGCTCTGCGAGGAGCCGCGTCCCGCGTACGACCGCGTCCGGCTGACCTCGTACTTCGAGGGATCCACTCCCGAGGACCTCTCGCTCGTCGACGACGGGTTCATGGACAAGTACGGCATCGAGATGCACGTGGGCGACCCGGCCGTCGCCGTCGACCGCGAGGCGCGCACGGTCACCTCGCGCGCCGGGCACACCTTCGCCTACGACACGCTGGTCCTCGCCACGGGCTCGTACCCCTTCGTCCCCCCGGTCCCCGGCAAGGACAGCGCGGGCTGCTTCGTCTACCGCACCATCGAGGACCTGCTCGCCATCGAGGAGTACGCGTCCAAGGTGCGCACCGGCGTCGTCGTCGGCGGCGGGCTGCTCGGCCTGGAGGCGGCGGGGGCGCTGAAGGGGCTGGGCCTGGAGACCCACATCGTCGAGTTCAACCCGCGCCTGATGGCCCTCCAGGTGGACGAGGGCGGCGGCGCGGCCCTGCGCCGCAAGATCGAGGACATGGGCCTGGCCGTGCACACGGGCGTCGGCGGCAAGGAGATCACCGCCGACGACTCCGGCGCCGTCACCTCCATGACCCTCTCTGACGGCTCCGCCATCGACACAGGGCTCGTCGTCTTCTCGGCGGGCGTGCGCCCCCGCGACCAGTTGGCCCGCGAGTGCGGCCTGGACGTGGGCGAGCGCGGCGGCGTCGTCGTGGACGAGCACTGCCGCACCAGCGACCCGCACGTGTACGCGATCGGCGAGTGCGCCAAGGCCGTCGACGGCATGGTCTACGGGCTCGTCGCGCCCGGCTACGAGATGGCCGAGACGGCGGCCGGGACCATCGCCGCCCAGGCGGAGGGCGAGCCGGACGGCGCCGCCTTCACGGGCGCCGACACCTCCACGAAGCTGAAGCTCCTCGGCGTGGACGTGGCCTCCTTCGGCGACGCGCTCGGCGCGGCCGAGGGCTGCCTCGACGTCGTCTACTCCGACTCCCGCGCCGGCGTCTACAAGAAGCTCGTCGTCGACGGGGACGGGGTGCTGCTCGGCG
Source organism: Streptomyces daliensis (assembly GCF_054782395.1). Lineage (NCBI taxonomy): Bacteria > Bacillati > Actinomycetota > Actinomycetes > Kitasatosporales > Streptomycetaceae > Streptomyces > Streptomyces daliensis. The sequence continues at coordinate 80,526 of NZ_BAAGSO010000089.1, forward strand.
GCGTACTCGTCGGGGACGCCGACGCGTACGGCATGCTGCGCCCCCTCACCGGGTCCGTGCCGCCCGTCTCCCCCGAGTCGCTGGTGCTGCCCGCAGGGGCGGGCGCGCCCGCCGCGCTGGGGCCCTCCGCGCTGCCGGACGAGGCCGTCATCTGTAGCTGCCACAACGTCGACAAGGGCACCATCCGCGCCGCCGTCACCGAGCACCGGTGCACGGACGTGCCCGCCGTCAAGAAGTGCACCAGGGCGGGCACGGGCTGCGGGAGCTGCGTCAAGGTGCTCGGGCAGCTCGTGGACGCGGAGCTGGAGGCGAACGGCGTCACCGTCGACAAGGGCCTGTGCGGCTGCTTCGCGCACACCAGGGCCGAGCTGTACGAGATCGTGCGCACCCTGCGCCTCACCAGCTTCGCCGAACTGCTCGACTCGCACGGCCGCGAGGGCGCCAGGAACACCGACGGCTGCGAGATCTGCAAGCCCGCCGTCGCCTCGATCATCGCCTCCCTCGCGCCCAGCATCGGCGCCGACGGACACGTGCTGGCCGGTGAACAGGCCGCGCTCCAGGACACCAACGACCACTTCCTGGCCAACCTCCAGCGCAACGGCTCCTACTCCGTCGTCCCCCGCGTGCCCGGCGGCGAGATCACCCCGGAGAAGCTGATCGTCATCGGCGAGGTGGCGCGGGACTTCGGCCTCTACACCAAGATCACCGGCGGCCAGCGCATCGACCTGTTCGGCGCCCGGGTGGACCAGCTCCCCGCGATCTGGGGGCGGTTGGTGGACGCGGGCTTCGAGTCGGGGCACGCGTACGGAAAGGCGCTGCGCACCGTCAAGTCCTGCGTCGGGCAGACCTGGTGCCGCTACGGCGTGCAGGACAGCGTCCGCATGGCCATCGACCTGGAGCTGCGCTACCGGGGGCTGCGCTCGCCGCACAAGCTGAAGTCGGCCGTCTCGGGGTGCGCCCGCGAGTGCGCCGAGGCAATGGGCAAGGACTTCGGGATCATCGCGACGTCGAACGGCTGGAACCTGTACGTCGGCGGCAACGGCGGCGCGACGCCCCGCCACGCCGACCTCCTCGCGCAGGACCTCTCGGACGCCGAACTGGTCCGGCTGATCGACCGGTTCCTGATGTTCTACATCCGCACCGCCGACCGCCTGGAGCGCACCTCCACCTGGCTGGAGCGGATCGAAGGCGGCCTGGACCACGTGCGGGACGTCGTCGTGCACGACTCGCTCGGCCTGTGCGACGAGCTGGAGGCCCTGATGGCCGACCACGTGGCGCACTACAAGGACGAGTGGGCCTCGGCACTCGACGACCCCGAGAAGCTCGCCCGCTTCGTCTCCTTCGTGAACGCGCCGGACGCGCCCGACCCCACCGTCGGGTTCGTGTCCGAGCGCGAGCAGATCAAGCCCGACCTGACGCTGCTGTCGGGGCCCGACATCCCCGTCCGCACGACGGACCTCGACCTCGACCTCGCCCTGGAAGGAACCCCCTCGCGATGACCACCACCGCCCCCGCACCGGCCCCGGCCCTCAGCACCGCCACCGTCCGACGCACCACCGCACGCGTCGAAGTACGGCTCCCCGGCGGCTGGTTCACGGTCTGCGACCTGGACCGCCTCACCCCTGGCCGCGGCGCCGCCGCACTGCTGCCCGACGGCGCGCAGGTCGCCGTCTTCCTCGACCGCACGGGCACCCCCTACGTCATCGGCAACCGCGACCCCTTCACCGGCGCCTGCGTCCTCTCCCGCGGCCTCCTCGGCACCTCCAACGGCACCCCCTTCGTCGCCTCCCCCCTGCTGAAGCAGCGCTTCGACCTCCGCACGGGCCACTGCCTGGACGACGACACGGTGACGATCCCGGCCTTCACGGCCCGGACGGTGGGGTAAAGCGTGCAGGGGTACGCCTGGTGGGCGGGGCCGCGCGGGTGCGGGCACCGGTGAGCGGTGCGGGTGCCGCACCGCTCACCCCACAGGCCGCACACCCCGATGATGGGCCCATGCCCGTACGGCCTGCTCCATCGCCTTGACCCATTCCGCACCGGGATTCCGGACGCTGCGGGCCGGTCTCCGTTCGTACGGCCGCGATCGCCGCCCGCCTACGTAGCCGACTGGCCCGACCTCCCGGACTGGCAGAAGGAGACGGACGCGGACATCTTCGAGACCATCGAGGCGACGGCCCAGTAGCGGCGGGCCACGCGCGAGAGCCGCCCAGAACTCCGCGTCGCCAGCCCCTACGCTGACGCGGGTGACGCGCTTGATCGTGGCAGCAGGCGGAGGGGGCGACGCGGTCGCCGCGTCGGTATGGGATACCGCGAGGTATGGCGCCGAGAGGCCCGCGGTGATCCTCACCTACTCGTGGGACCGCCTCCTGATCGACCCCGCGCCGGGGCCCCGCAGCCCCCGGGACTTCACGGGTCTTCGTCCACTGACGCCGAGCGTCCAAGCCGTACCGGCCGGGGCCGCGCCAGTAGCCCCGGCAGGCTCCACGCTCCCGCGACTGGCCGACGTCCTCCCGCAGACCTTCGCGCTGATCGACCCACGTCACGGCGTGCTCGGCATGACACGTCAGCTCGAAGAACTCATCGCCCACCTGGCCCCGGAGACGATCGATCTGCTCGACGTCGGGGGCGACATCCTCGCCCGGGGCGACGAGCCCACCCTGCGCAGCCCTCTCGCCGACGCGCTCACCCTGGCCGCCTGCGCCCGCCTCGATGCCCCGGTCCGGCTGCTCGTCGCCGGCCCCGGCCTGGACGGCGAACTCCCGCCGCAGCAACTCCGCGACCGCCTCGGCCCCCTTGTCCTCACCCTGACCCCGGAGACGGTCCTCCACCACCTCACCCGGTTCGAGACCGAGGCCCGCACCCGAGGCATCACCCACACCACGTTCCGCCGCCTCACCGAGGCACTGGGCTTCAACGTAGCCCAACGCCCGCACCTCCGGGACCTGTTGCTCGCCACCCGCCCGGAGCAGTACGAGGCCCCGCTGTGGCGGATCACGCCCGGGACTTGAGCGAGGAGCTTTACGGGTTCGAGGCATTGGAAGCCCCAAGGCGCCCGGGAGAGGCCGCGCACGCGCACGAAGAAGTGCCAATTGTGATCACCGGCCGAAACTCACCAGAACCATCCGACTCACGCCTGAGATTCCCCTAGAATTCATGGTCGAGCGAAGGGAAGGCCATGAAGATCACCGATCGATCCGGCACCCCTCTCGCAAGAGATGATGTCATGTCCGCGTTAGAAAAGGATGGAATAGTTCATATTTTCGAAGCCAGTCGCGAAGATTTTATGGATCAACTTTCACCCCTGCTGAAGATTTTCCCCCATCCGCACGCCACAGGTGACGGATGGACGTTGATCCATCCGCATCACGAACCCGGTAAGACAGCAGATGAAAAGGGATTCACAAGCGCCGCCTTGCCACCCCACACAGATCGCGGCCTCCTGAATCAACCCCCTTCCATCCTGTTTTTCCTATTACTGAGATGCCCTTCGTCAGGGGGTGACGCCCTGTTGGTTGACACGGCAAAAGTTTACCGAAGCGTCAGCATCGAAGAGCTGCCAAAACTACAACACGAGCTATGGCTCGAAAGTGTACGCTACAGAATAAGACAAAATCTTTTCACGGTCGATGACGGGTTTTGCATAAGCCGTTACCGGATCGACCACATAGCAGCCCCGATTCCCTTTTCACGGCGCACCGAGGACCTGCTGAGAGAACTACAGAAGGCTGCGGCACATCCCACTCAGATCGAAATGCTACCGGGACAGGGGTACCTGATACACAATCATCGTTTTCTTCATGGCAGAACAAGATTTACTGGTTCCCGCCTAGGCGTTCGCCTATTGGCCACAGTGGCCGACACCTCAGCACACCAGTGGATGAACCGAGGCTTCGCAATTCGTCAATGGTAGCCACACGAAAGAATACATATGACAAGACAGCCCTCTTACACGGACCGGGAACAGGTTGAATCGGCTCTTGCATCCTTGCCAAACACCACGGCTCCATCATTCCTTCAGGAGATTCGCCGTGTAATCGACCGCACGAACGACGCCGAACAAATCTTCCGGCTGATTTGCGAGGATCGCTCTCGCCCTCGCGACATCAGGTTCGCAGCACTGTATGCGGCACTTCTTCGGCTACGCAGAGAAGAGCGCCTGACTGACTATGCAGAGTTGACTGACCGGCACGAGGAAGAATTTGGAAATGAACCGTACTTTCATACATTCCGTGCCGTGATCTTGCGCCTGGAAGGAAATCTTACGGGCTTGCTTCAAGCGATCGAGCATTCCCGCGAAGCAGCACGCCTACTTCCAGGGGTTCCGGGAGTACAGCATCAGGTAGCAGAGTTCATCGTCGAATATATGGAACGGCGCGAAAACAAACCGCAGCCCAACGAGTTGAAAGAGGCCGAAGAACTCGTGGATCGGTCCATTACTCTCACCAACGGACGCGTCGCCCACTATTTCGAAACAAAGGCACGCATCCTGTGTCTCAATAATGATTTTGAGACGGCGCGCGGTCTGGTACGTCGAGCCATAGAACTTGAGCCGAGAGAAGGCCATGATTACCTTCGGCGCATTTCTCAGTATCAGACCACGAGAGTGAAGATCGATGTCTTCGCCCAGCGCGCCGATTGGCTCAAGGATCGGGATGACTTCCGTCGCGAGCTGGGGCAGTTCAGAACCCAACAGCTAGAACTGTTGGGCCTTCTCGCGGGAATTGTTGCCTTCGTCGCGAGCACCGCGAACATTGCGAGTCAAGTCACAGGATCCTCCGGTGTGCGGCTGGTGACCGCAATGACGGGAGCATTGATCTTGGTTTTCTCCTCATTTTTCTGGATGAGCGGTGGACGTGACTGGCGAAAATACGCACTTTCCGCTTCGCTCGGCGCACTCCTGCTTGCCGTCGGCCTCATGGCTCCGGATTGGCTGGTGCATTGAAAATGATGATCCTGGACCGAGTCACCTCACCGGGCGGCCGGCACAGCAACGAAGACCGTCTAGGAAACTCGGGAAATTTCGCCTGGGTGATCGACGGAGCCACCGATCTTTCTCATGACTCTTTCCTCCCAGCCGAAACAGATGTGCAATGGCTAGTAGACCGGCTCGGCGAACATCTTACCGAGATCGGCACAAGCTCCACCTCGGCTGACGCAAGGAGTCTTCTGGCGTCGCTGTCCTCACGTCTCGGAGAAGAGATCAGAGAAGAGAAATTCCCTCAAGACCGCATTCACCCGACATGCTCAATCGGGTTGCTTATCTCTGGGCCTCAGAATCTACAGTTGGCTCGCGTTGGAGATCCGACCTGTCTGGCTTTCGGCGCTGAAACCGTAGAGCTGTCCACCGACTTCTTTGGACGACGTGAAGCCCAGGCTGTCAACCGCTCGAAATCTGGAGACTTGAGTCAAGAAGAGAACCGTCGGGGCATCGTGGAGCGCCGCCAGCAATACATTGAAGGAAAGTGGGAGGAGTCTGTCTTCTCTGGACACCCCAAGGCACGCCTTCACATTGAGTCAGCGACGGTGGAAGCGACCCGATACCAGTACGTCCTGCTGTGCAGCGACGGGTTCGCGCGGGCCGTGGTTGACTACGGAATCTATCCGGACTGGCCAACGCTTCTGAGGACTTCTCTGGAACATGGGCTATCAAGAGTTGTCGATCAAATCCGTTCACACGAGAAAGACCGCCCCAGAGGGGGAAAAGAAGAAGAGCAGGGCCATTTCAAAAAGTCGGACGACGCCACAGCCCTGCTCGTAAAAATTTAATTGCTTGCTCACCTCCCCACCACTGAAGGCGGAACCGCATGAACACCGAGCAGCAGCCCTACCTCGTTGAACGAAACCGCGGGTATTTCGAGTATCAGCTTCCAGTCTCCGTGAAAGTCGTGCTCAACCTTTCGGGGATGATCCCTCTACTCAAGAACGAGCGAGAGGAATGGGAACTCCCGGGGGGAAAGCTGGAGCTCAAAGAAACGCCAGAATCGACTGCGCTGCGGGAGGTGGAGGAGGAACTCGGGCTTGAGGCCAACAAGTTGACAGGGTTGCAGATCGTGGACAGCTGGGTCTACGAGATCTTCGTCCATCGCCATGTGTTCGTCGTCAGCTATGGAGCCGAGTACCTGGGCACAAAGCGGCCCAGGCTCTCGAACGAGCACAAGGAGCTGGGACTGTTTCCGTACGAGGACATCTCAGCTCTGAATATGCCGCAACCCTACAAGCGCACCATTGATTCCTGGAGGATCAGGCACACAGTGAACTGATTCCCCGTGAGCAACGAGGACTTCAGCTGTTCCCGTCTCACTCCCCCTTGCCCGCCTCCGCGATGCGGTTCAGGACAGCGCGCAGTGCCAGTTCGTAGCCGAAGACCCCGTGGCCCGCGACGAGGCCCTGGCAGACCGGTGCCGTGACCGAGGTGTGGCGGAAGGGTTCGCGGGCGTGGACGTTGGAGATGTGGATCTCGATACAGGGGACGCCGAGGCCGGCCACGGCGTCGATGGCGTCGCGCAGTGCGTAGCTGTAGTGGGCGTAGGCGCCCGGGTTGAAGACGATGCCGCTGTCGGCGTGCCGCGCCTCGTGGATGAGGCCGACCAGCTCGCCCTCGCTGTTGGACTGCGCGCAGTGCACCTCGGCGCCCAGTTCCCCGGCCAGCGCCGCCGTCCGCTCCTCGATCTCGCGGAGCGTGGTGCTGCCGTACTGAGCGGGGTCGCGCTCGCCGAGCAGGTTCAGGTTGGGGCCGTGCAGCAGCAGGATGCGCGGGGTGCCGTGCGTCGAAGTCATCGTCAGTGGTGTCCGATTCGTCGGTCGAGGGCGAGGCTGGCCTCGTCCATGGCGAGGGCTGTGGCAAGGCGGGCCTCCTCCTCGCTCCCGTATCCGAGCGCGGAGGCGATCTCCGCCCAGTCGCGGCCCGCCGCGAGCAGCGCCCGTACGGCGGCACCCAGAGCGGTGTCGGCGGCCCGGCGCAGTTCGCCCAGCTCCGAGAGCGTACCCAACAGGTCGGGCGCGGTGCGGGCACCCGCGTCGCGGTCCTGGACGCGGTCGAGCGACCGGCCGGCGGTGACCCACCAGTCGCCGGGCGTGGCAGCGGGGAGTTCCGGAGTCACGGTCATGGCATCACCCTAGTGGCGTGGACCGTCGAATGGTTCGGCTGGTCCGCTCAGCGGACCAACCTCGTGCCCCGGCGAACCCCCATGCGTTCTGGTCCACGCACCGGACCGCACCCCATACTGTCCGCAGTTCAGGGCGTCCCCCGGACCGGTCAGCGGTCCGCCACGCGCCACCGACTACGGAGAGGCAGGCACGGCGAAGTGAGCAGCGAGGCGGCCGGGGGTATGCGGACCGTGCAGCGGGCCATCGACGTGCTCGGGCTCTTCAGCGACCAGCGCCCCGCGCTCTCCCTGAAGGAGATCGTCAGCGGCAGCGGACTGCCCAAGACCACGGTGCTGCGCCTGCTCCAGACCCTCCGCGTCAACGGCCTGCTCTGGCTCGACGAGCACGGCCGCTACATCGCGGGCCCGGCCTTCCTGCGCTGGGCCCGCATGGCCGAGGAGGGCTGGCGGCTGCCCGCGCCCGTACGGCGCACGCTGCGCGAACTCGCCGCCGAGCAGCGGGAGACGGTGCACCTGTACGTACGCCGCGATCTGCACCGCATCTGCGTCGCCCAGGAGGAGGGCCCCCAGGCGCTGCGCCATGTCGTACGGGTCGGCGACGAGCTGCCGCTGTGGGCGGGCGGCCCCTCCAAGGTGCTGCTGACGTCCGCCGACGACGTGCTGCTCGACCGGATCGCCCGCCACTCCCCGCACGGCGTCGCACACGTGGACACCCTGCGCCGCTGGGTCGCCGAAGCGCGCAGGCACGGCTACGCGGTCAGCCACGGCGAGCACGAGGAGGGACTGTCCGCGGTGGCCGTCCCTGTGCGGGCGCCCGGCGGCAAGGTCGTCGCGGCGCTGTCGTTCGGCGGGCCCTCGCCGCGCTTCACGAAGGAGCGGCTGCCGCACTTCGTACGGGCGCTGACCGCCGCAGCGCGTACCGTCGCCGCCGACGGCCTCGGCGGCCTGCCGACGGAGGGGTGACGAGGGGGTCGATGACTGACGGGCCCCGTCGTCGACGCCAGGGCCGCGACGCCCCCGCCCCTACACCCGCAGATCCTCCGCCGCGCCCGCCACCCGCGCGATGAGCCGCAGCAACTGCTCCTGCTCGTCCGCTGCGAGCGGGGCGAGGAAGACCCGGTTCATCCGGGCGGTGCGGGTGACCAGCTTCTTGTGGACGCGCCTGCCCTCGGCCGTCAGCTTCAGCACGTTGCGCCGCCCGTCGAGCGGGTCCCGCACCCGCTCGACCAGCTCGCGCCTGCACAGCCTGGCGACCAGATCGGCGATGGTGGAGCGGTCCAGGTGCACATGCTCGCTCAGCGTGCGCTGGTCGATGTCCGGCTTCTCCTCCAGCGCGTTGAGCACGGCGAACTGCGGCGATGTGGTCTCCTCGGAGACCATGGCCCCCCACAGCAGGCTGTGCGCCTGCTGGAGACGCCTGGCCAGATGGCCCGGGTGCGTGCTCAGATCGACCGCGGCCATTGGGCTCTCCCTCGCGTACTGGCAACCTACTGACGGCGTTCCGGCGGCGCGTCGGCGCGTCGGCGGCGTATGGAAACAGACCCGCCCACTTGATTGGCGTGCTGACTGATTCTCCCCCGGAAAGGGAAGGAGTGTCGAGCGAAAACCCGCTACTGCGGAAGTATTGACGTGCTGACCTGGCGGTGGCAGCGTTTCGCAACGTCGAAGATTTAATCAGCACACTGAGCAGTTGGTGCCGCGGAGGCGCCCTGAAGGGAAGTGCGCGCAGCGATGGACAAGGTGGTCGCCACCGCCGCCGAGGCAGTGGCCAGCGTCAGCGACGGCGCGTCGCTCGCCGTCGGCGGCTTCGGCCTCAGCGGCGTGCCGAACGTGCTCATCCAGGCCGTCTACGACTCCGGCGTGAGCGGGCTCGGCGTCGTCTCCAACAACTGCGGCGCCATGGAGTCGGGCCTCGCCGTCCTGCTGTCCGCCGGGCGCATCGCGCGCGTCACCGGCAGCTATGTCGGGGAGAACAAGGAGTTCGCGCGCCAGTACCTGTCGGGCGAGCTGGAGGTCGAGCTGATCCCCCAGGGCACGCTGGCCGAGCGGCTGCGCGCGGGCGGCTGCGGCATCCCCGCCTTCTACACCCCCGCCGGTGTCGGCACCCAGGTCGCCGAGGGCGGCCTGCCCTGGCGCTACGCCCCCGACGGCACCGTCGCGCTGGCCTCCCCGCCCAAGGAGGTGCGCGAGTTCGACGGTGCCGAGTACGTGCTGGAGCGCGGCATCCGCACCGACGTCGCCCTCGTGCGCGCGGCGAAGGGCGACCGGCACGGGAACCTCGTCTTCAACAAGTCGAGCCGCAACTTCAACCCGCTCGCCGCGATGGCCGGACGGGTCACCGTCGCCGAGGTCGAGGAGCTGGTCGAGCCGGGCGCGCTGGACCCGGACGAGGTCCACCTGCCGGGCATCTTCGTCCAGCACGTGCTGGCGCTCACCCCGGAGCAGGCGGCGGACAAGCAGATCGAGCGGCGCACGGTCTCCGCGCCGACGGCACAAGGACAACCGGCGCAGACAGCGGTACAGGCATCGGGACAGGCATCGGCGCGAGGGACGGAGCGGGACTGATGGCGTGGACCAGGGACGAGATGGCCGCGCGGGCGGCGCTGGAACTGCCGGACGGCTCCTACGTGAACCTCGGCATCGGGCTGCCGACGCTGATCCCCAACCACCTGCCCGACGGTGTGCACGTCGTGCTGGAGTCGGAGAACGGCATCCTCGGCGTCGGCCCGTACCCGTCGGACGACGAGGTGGACCCGGACCTGATCAACGCGGGCAAGGAGACGGTCACCGTGCTCCCCGGTGCCTCCTTCTTCGACTCCGCGCTCTCCTTCGGCATGATCCGCGGCGGCCACATCGACGCCGCCGTGCTCGGCGCCATGCAGGTCTCGGCCCGTGGTGACCTCGCCAACTGGGCCATCCCCGGCAAGATGATCAAGGGCATCGGCGGTGCGATGGACCTCGTCCACGGCGCCCGTCGCGTCGTCGCGCTGACGCAGCACACCGCGAAGGACGGCACCCCGAAGATCGTCGACGAGTGCACGCTGCCCCTCACGGGCAAGGGCTGCGTCGACCGGATCATCACCGACCTCGCGGTCCTCGACGTCACGGACGAGGGCCTCGTGCTGGTCGAGACGGCGCCGGGCGTGACGTCCGACGAGGTCGTGACGAAGACCGGCGCACCGGTCGCCGTGCCCGGCGACGTCTCCGGTGGAGCGCCCGGTACGGCCTCGGGAGGCTCCCGGTGAACGGCGCGCGCGACGTCTACATCGTCGACGCCGTCCGCACCCCGGCCGGCAAGTACGGCGGCGCCCTGCTCCCCGAGCTGGACCCCGCGCTCGTCAACCCGCGCGGCGGCGCCCTCGCCATCGGCCACCCGCTCGCCGCCTCCGGCGCCCGGCTCACCGGCGCCGTGGCGCACCAGCTCGCCGCCAAGGGCACAGGCGTGGGCGTCGCCTCCCCGTGCACCGGCGTCGGGCAGGGACTGGCGCTGGTCCTCGAACGGTGACACCCGGCGTCCGGCGGCACTCGGCACCGGGCCCGGCCACGGAGACCTCGAAGGCCACAGAGGTCACCGAGGTCGCGGCGACCACGCCGCCGGGGCGCGCGCCGACGCGCGGGGAAAGCTCTCCGCGGCGGCTCCCGGCAGCGCCCGGCCGCACCGGGCCGCACCGGGCCGACGCACAGTACGCACGGCACGCACGGCACGCACGGGCGACCGGGCCTCCGAGCCCCCACGCTTCTTCACTGACCGCAGCAGTTCAGGAGGAGTCATGGCACTCACTCAGCACGACATCGACCGCGAGGTCGCCGACCTGCGCGAGGCGTACGAGAAGTCCCGCGCTGCGGGCGCGCCCGCCGCCGACCACCCGCCCCGCGACTACGCGCCCTACCGCAGCAGCGCGCTGCGCCACCCCAAGCAGCCGCTCGTCGGCGTCGCGGGCGACCCCGAGACCGTCGAGCTGCACACCCCGGTCTTCGGCCCCACCGACGTCACCGCCATCGACCACGACCTCACCCGCCAGCACGAGGGCGAACCGCAGGGCGAGCGGATCACCGTCTCGGGGCGGCTCCTGGACAGCGGCGGGCGGCCCGTGCGCGGCCAGCTCATCGAGGTGTGGCAGGCCAACGCGTCGGGCCGCTACGCCCACCACCGCGACCAGCACCCGGCGCCCCTGGACCCGAACTTCACCGGCGTCGGACGGACACTGACCGGCGACGACGGCAGCTACAGCTTCACCACCATCAAGCCCGGCGCCTACCCGTGGCGCAACCACGACAACGCCTGGCGCCCGGCGCACATCCACTTCTCGCTGTTCGGCACGGCGTTCACCCAGCGCCTGGTGACGCAGATGTACTTCCCGAACGACCCGCTGTTCGCGTACGACCCCATCCTCCAGTCCGTCACCGACGAGTCGGCACGTCAGCGGCTCGTCGCCGCCTACGACCACGGCCTGTCGCGGCCCGAGTGGTCGCTGGGCTACCGCTGGGACATCGTGCTGGACGGCCCGTCCGCCACCTGGATCGAGGAAGGCCGCTGATGACCGCCGCAAACACCCCCGCCACGCCCCTCGGCCCCACCCCCTCTCACACCGTCGGCCCCTTCTACGGGTACGCGCTGCCCTTCCCCGACGGCGGCGACCTCGCGCCCCCCGGCCGCCCCGGCACCGTCACCGTGCACGGCCACGTCTACGACGGCGCCGGGGAGCCCGTGCCCGACGCGCTCGTCGAGCTGTGGCAGGCCGACCCCTCGGGCGGGCTGACCGGCGCGCCCGGCTCACTGCGCAGGGACCCCGTCGACGGCGGCTACCTCGGCCGCAATGGTGTGGACTTCACCGGCTTCGGCCGTATCGCCACCGACGCCGACGGACAGTGGGCCGCCCGCACCCTCGTCCCGGGCGCACGCCCGGGGCACGCGCCGTACATCAGCGTGTGCGTCTTCGCGCGGGGACTGCTCCACCACCTGTTCACGCGGCTGTACTTCCCCGAACACGCCGAGGCGCACGCCGCCGATCCGCTCCTCACCTCGCTGGAACCGGCCCGCCGCGAGACGCTGGTGGCCTCGGCCGGGCCCCACGGCTCGTACCGCTTCGACATCCGGCTGCAAGGGGAGAAGGAGACGGTCTTCCTTGACTTCCACTGACTCGGGCGAGGGCCCGGCTCCAGGCTCCGACGCGGGGCTGCTCTCGCCCGTACGCGCCGGCTCGGCCGCCGAGGCCGCGACGGGCGACCGCGCGATCCTCCAGGCCATGCTCGACGCCGAGGCCGCGCTGACCCGCGCCCAGGCGACGCTGGGCCTGGCGCCCGAGGCCGCCGCCGAAGCGGTCACAGCGGCGGCACGCGCCGACCGCTTCGACGCCCGCGACCTGGCACTGCGCGCCCGCGCGGGCGGCAACCCGGTGATCCCACTCGTCGCCGACCTCACCGAGGCGGCGGGCGCCGAGGGCGGCCCGTACGTCCACCGGGGCGCCACCAGCCAGGACATCCTGGACACGGCCCTGGTCCTGATGTCGGCCCGCGCCCTGGACGGGGTGCTGCCAGACCTGACCCGTACGGCCGAGGCCCTGCGCGCGCTGGCCGTCGAGCACCGTGAGACGCCGCTCCCCGGCAGGACGCTGACCCAGCACGCCGTCCCGACCACCTTCGGGCTCAAGGCGGCGGGCTGGCGCAGCCTCGTGCTGGACGCGCACGACCGGCTCTCCTCCGTACGGGCCACGCTGCCCGCCCAACTCGGCGGCGCGGCGGGCACGCTGGCCGCCTTCGACGCACAGGCGGAAGCCCGCGCGGGGGACGGCGCCGACGACACCGGACTGCGCCTGCTCGCCGCGTACGCACGCGAACTGGACCTCACCGAACCCGCCCTGCCCTGGCACACCCTGCGCACACCGGTCGCCGACCTGGGCTCGGCGCTCGCGTTCGCCTGCGGCGCGCTCGGGAAGCTGGCCGCCGACGTGCTGGTGCTCTCGCGCACGGAGCTGGGCGAGGTCGCCGAGGGAAGCGGTGGCGGCTCGTCCGCGATGCCGCACAAGAGCAACCCCGTGCGCGCCACCCTCATCTCCGCCGCTGCCCGACAGGCACCGGCGCTGGCCGCCACCCTCCTCCACTCCCTCGTCGCCGAGGACGAACGGCCCGGCGGCGCCTGGCACGCCGAGTGGCAGCCGCTGCGGGAGCTGCTGCGGCTGACGGGTGGCGCGTGCCGCGACGCGGCCGAACTCGCGGAGGGCCTACGGGTCTTCCCGTACCGGATGCACGAGCACCTCGCGCTCACCGACGGGCTCATCGTCAGTGAGCGCATCGCCGCCGCGCTCGGGCCGCTGCTGGGGCGTGCGCGGGCCAAGCGGCTGCTGGCCGACGCGTCGCGCAAGGCGGTGGACGAGGGGATCGCCCTGGACGAGGCCCTGGAGGAAGAGGAACCGGAACTGCGCCGCCTCCTCTCGAAGGAACGCCTCCGCGACCTCACGGACCCCACCCACTACACCGGCTCAGCCCCCACCCTCACCGACCGCGCCCTGGCCCGCACCCCGAAGCGCCTGCTCCCTTAACCAGGGGTTTCGTTGCGCGGCTGCGGGCCGGTGGGTGGGTTGTGCCCACCCTCCCCCAGCTAACGCTGGGAGGTACCCCCTCGCCATGCGGAACGCCTGCCCACAACAGTGGGGCGCCGTCGCCGTCAGCTACCCCGACAGGGGCGAAGCCCCTCCGGCACGGCACCGGCACACAGCATGGGAACAAGCGGAGGGGTCACCGGCCGAGAGTTGGCCACCGGGTGGGAGGGGACGTGGTGGGGTGTCCCCGCAAGTGGTGGCGACGAGTATGTACAGGCAGCCGAAAAACCGACACCGCGGCACCGACCCCCACCACACACCAACCCCACACGACCACGGTCGAAACCCGGAATCACGCGGCGCAAGCCGCACCGCACCGCAACCACACACCGCGCCGAAGCCACCCACCCGCACCCGAAAAACAACGGCGCCCCGCCACACGACGGCACCCCCGTGAAGCCGCACAAAAATCAGCGCGGGACCCTACAGTGCCCACCACACCGGCCAACCGTCCCGCGCAACACCCCCGGACAACCAGAACCCCCCGTTTCCTTCCGCACCCCGCGAAGGGGACCCGCCCCCGGAGAAGAATCGTCACCATGCCCACCCCAGCGAAGACCCCGGACCCGGCGCCGGACCCGGTGCCGCCCCTCATCCCCCACCACCGTCTGGACGGCCCCCCGGACGGCGCCCCCCTCATCCTCGGCCCCTCCCTCGGCACGTCGCTCGCCGTCTGGGACCCCCAGCTCCCCGCCCTGACCCGCGCGCACCGCGTGCTGCGCTGGGACCTGCCGGGCCACGGCTCGACCCCCTCCGCGTCCACCCCCTCCGCGCTGCTGCCTTCCGACGGCTCCGCCACCGTCGCCCACCTGGCGGCCGCCGTGCTGCGGCTGGCGGACGCCCAGGGCTGGGACACGTTCGCGTACGCGGGCATTTCGCTCGGCGGCGCGGTCGGCCTCCACCTCGCCACGCACCACCCGGACCGGGTCGCCTCGCTGACCCTGGTCTGCTCGTCGGCCAGGTTCGGCGAACCGGAGACGTGGCGCGAGCGCGCCGCCACCGTACGGGCCAAGGGCACCGAGGCCATGGTGGACACCCGCCCCGGCATCTGGTTCGCGCCGGGCTTCGAGACGACCCCGCGCGGCGCGGCGCTCGTCGAGGACCTGCGCACGGCGGATCCGGAGGGCTACGCCGCCTGCTGCGACGCGCTCGCCGCCTTCGATCTGCGCGACCGCCTCGGCGACGTCCTCGCGCCGACCCTGGCCGTCGCGGGCCGTGAGGACCCGGCGACCCCACCGTCGCACGCGCGCGAGATCGCCGACGGCGTGCCCGGCGCGGCCCTGACCGAGATCCCCGGAGCCGCGCACCTCGCCAACACCGAGCGCCCCGAGGCCGTGACGGACGCGCTGCTCACCCACCTGGGCGGCTACGGCGACGACAGCGCGCGCCACCACGCCGGGATGGCGGTGCGCCGCGCGGTGCTGGGCGACGCGCATGTGGACCGCGCCGTCGCCGGGACGACGCCCTTCACCGCGCGCTTCCAGGATTTCATCACCCGCTACGCCTGGGGCGAGATCTGGACCGGCGAAGCGCTCGACCGCAAGCAGCGGAGCTGCGTCACGCTGACGGCGCTGATCGCGCACGGGCACCACGCGGAGTTGGCCATGCACGTGCGCGCGGCCCTCACCAACGGCCTGACGCGCGAGCAGATCGGCGACGTCCTCCTCCAGAGCGCCGTCTACTGCGGTGTGCCCGCGGCGAACGCGGCCTTCGGTATCGCGCAGCGGGTCTTCGACGAGCTGGACGGCGCGGCCCCGGCATCCGGCGGCACGGACCGGGGCGGCACGGACCAGGGGTGACCCCGGGGAACCGGCCTCGTCGGCGGCCTCCCCCCGCGCAGGCGCTGCGCCTACCCTGACCCGCATGGGCTGGACGGCGCGCAGCATTCCGGATCAGAAGGGCCGCACCGTCGTCGTGACCGGTGCCAACAGCGGGCTGGGATATGTGACAGCACGGGAGTTGGCCCGGCGCGGCGCGCGGGTGGTGATGGCCTGCCGCGACGTGCGACGGGGCCAGGAGGCGCGGGACCGGCTCCAGGAGGAGGTGCCGGAGGCGGCGGCCGAGTTCAGAGAGCTGGACCTCGCCGATCTCTCCTCCGTGCGGGCCTTCACCGAGTCGCTGCCCTGCGCGCGCGTCGATCTGCTCGTCAACAACGCCGGTCTGATGGCCGTGCCGTACGCGCGCACGGCGGACGGCTTCGAGACCCAGTTCGGCGTGAACCACCTGGGCCACTTCGCGCTGACGGGGCTGCTGCTGGAGCGGCTGCTGGCCGCGCCTGGCCCGCGTGTGATCTCCGTGTCGAGCATGGCGCACACGCTGGCCAACATCGACATAGCGGATCTCAACAGTGAGCGCCGCTACCGCCGCTGGCTCGCCTACGCGGCTTCGAAGTCCGCGAATCTGCTGTTCGTGCACGAGCTGGCCCGTCGCGCCGACCGCAAGGGCGTGCCCCTGATCGCCGCCGCCGCGCACCCGGGCTACGCGTCGACGGAGCTTCAGGCCAAGGGCCCGCGCCTGGCCGGGCGGCGCGCCACGGAGCTGTTCATGCGGGCAGGTGGCGTGCTGGTGGCGACCTCGGCCGAGCAGGGCGCGTCCCCGACGCTGTACGCGGCGACGTCCCCCGAGGTGCGGGGCGACTCCTTCACGGGCCCGCGCTTCCTCGGGCTGCGGGGCGGCCCCGGCCCGTCGTGGCGCGCGCCGTGGACCCGTAACGACGTGGCGGCCGAGCGGCTGTGGGCCGCGTCGGAGCAGCTCACGGGGGTCACTTACGGGGCGCTGTGACGCGGGTGCGGCGTGCGGGAGCGTTTCCGGGGCCACGGTGGCCGACGCGGTGATCGGCGCGGTGGCCGACGCGGTGCCCGACACGGTGATCGGCGCGGTGGCCGACGCGGTGGCCGGATCGTTGCGCCGCCGCACGGGCGCGGGGCCCGTACGGCCCGGTGGACGGGCACCGGGGGCCTTGCGGGCGTGCGCTACCGTGGCCTGAAAGGCCCTGGACGGCCCCGCTCACCAGGGCCGCTGGGCCGACAGGGGCCACTGGCGGCCACCGGCGGCCACCGGGAAGGAGAGGCCAGTGATCCGCGTCCTTGTCGTCGAC
Organism: Streptomyces daliensis; assembly: GCF_054782395.1. Taxonomy (NCBI): domain Bacteria; kingdom Bacillati; phylum Actinomycetota; class Actinomycetes; order Kitasatosporales; family Streptomycetaceae; genus Streptomyces; species Streptomyces daliensis. The sequence goes on from NZ_BAAGSO010000089.1 coordinate 97,328, forward strand.
GACGACTTCATGGTCGCCCGGCTGCACAGCACCCTGGTCGAGCGCGAGCCCGGCTTCGCCGTCGCTGGCGTGGCCCACAGCGGCGCCGAGGCGCTGACGGCCGTGCGCGAGCTGGCACCCGATCTGGTGCTGCTCGACATCTACCTCCCGGACATCCCCGGCCTGGAGGTCCTGCGCGAGCTGCGCGGCGGCGGGGCCCCCGAGGGCGGTCCCGACGTGCTGGTCGTCACCGCCGCACGGGACGCGGGAACGGTACGGGGCGCGCAGCGCGGCGGAGCCGTGCAGTACATCATCAAGCCCTTCGAGGGGCAGTTGCTCCAGGAGCGGCTGCGGCAGTACGCGGAGCGCCGCAAGGAGCTGGCGGCCCTGGCGGCGCCGGGCCAGGACGACGTGGACCGCCTCTTCGGCGGGACAGGCGGCGCGGGCGGCGCGCTGGGCGCGGGAGCGGCCCAGGGCCACGGCGGCGGGCGGACGCCCGCCTCGCTGCCGAAGGGGCTCACCGAGCAGACGGCGGCGCTCGTGCGGGATGCGCTCGACGCGGGCGTGGAGGGCGAGGGCGTCTCGGCCTCCGAGTGCGCCGAGCGCAGCGGGCTGTCGCGGGTGAGCGCGCGCCGCTATCTGGAGCACTTCGTGGCGACGGGCAGCGCCCGCGTCACCCTCCGGTACGGCACCACGGGCCGCCCCGAGCGCCGTTACCACCGCGAGGGCCGCCCCCCGGCCCCGGCACACGGCCCCGGCGCCCCCGGCACGGAGCGGCACGGCTCCGCCTGAGAGCCTCGCACGGGACGGGGGGCCGGGACCGGTCGGGAGTCAGTCGGCGGTCAGCCGGGTCAGGGTCGCGTCGAGGTCCGCCGCGCGTCCGCCGCGCCTGTTGTGCGGGAGCCTGCCGAGCAGCGCGGCCATGCCGCAGGTGTCGGTGAGCGCGGAGAAGACCAGCCCGGCCCCGATCGCGGCGGAGAGCCAGCGCGCGCCCGGCAGCACGAGGTCGGCGAGCAGGCCCAGCAGCACGAGGGAGCCCGCCGCCAGCCGCACCTGGCGTTCCATGGCCCAGGTCGCGCGGCCCGTCTCCGGCCTGTCCACCTCGTAGCCCTCGGCAGTCCAGGCGCTGGTGCCGCCGGTGAGGGTGGCCAGCCGGGAGGCGGCTATCCCACCGTCGGCCAAGGCGCCGACGGCCTTGGCCGAGCGCGCCCCGGAGGCGCAGACCATGAGCAGGGGGCGCCGCCCGGCCGCGTGCCGCAGCGCGGGCAGGGCGCGGCCGAGCCGGTCGAGGGGGACGTTGTGGGCGCCGGGCAGGTGTCCGGAGGCGTACTCGCCGGGGGCGCGTACGTCGACGACGGTGAACTCGTCCAGGCGCGGGCGCGCCTGGACGGGAGCCAGGGCGGTGGAGGACGTGGCAGTGGGGGTGGGGGAGGGAGGGGTGGTCACAGGAGGGTCCTTCGTGTTCGGTGGCACCGGCTCCGCCGGGGGTACGCTATACCCCAGAGGGTATACGTGAGGAGAAGCCGTGGATCTTGAACTGGCGGCCGACGACCTGAAGACGGTTCTCAACCGGCTGCGCAGGGCGCAGGGCCAGATCGCCGGGATCATCCGGATGATCGAGGAGGGCAGGGACTGCGAGGACGTGATCACACAGCTCGCGGCCGTATCGCGCGCGCTGGACAAGGCCGGGTTCGCGATCATCGCCACCGGTCTCCAGCGCTGTCTCGCGGAGCCGGGCGCCGACGGCGAGGACGGCGCCGTCCAGGCGGCCGACCGCGAGCAGATGCGGGCCCGTCTGGAGAAGCTCTTCCTCTCCCTGGCCTGACCGGGCGCGGGCTCTCCGGCCTGACCCGGTCCGGGCCCGCACCCCCTCACTCCGCGCCCCGCACCCAGTCCTCGGCCCGGAAGGCGTCGTCGACGGCGACCACGTCGCGGCCCATGGCGGCCAGCATCGAGGCGGCGACGGCGGCGCGCATCCCGCTCGCGCAGTGCACCCACACCACGCCGCGCTGCACCTCGTCGGCGCGGCCGTGCACCTCGTGGACGGGGAGGTGGAACGAGCCCTCGACGTGGCCCTTCGCGCGCTCGGACGCGCGGCGCACGTCGAGCACCACGATCCCCTCGCCGCCGTCCCGCTCCCTGGCCGCAGCCAGGTCGGCGAAGCCGGCGCGCGGGAAGGAGTGCGGGCGCTCGCCCGTACGCAGCCAGGAGGACGGGCCTCCGGTCGCCGCCGCCGCCGGGCGGTCGATGCCGACGCGGGCCAGCTCGCGCTGCGCCGCCGCGATCTGCCCGGGGGTCTCGGCGAGCAGGGTGACGGGCTTGCCCCAGGGGATCAGCCAGGCGAGATACGTGGCGAGCTTGCCGTCGCCCTCGAAGTTGAACGCGCCCGCGAGGTGCCCCTCGGAGAACGCCACCCGCGAGCGCAGGTCCACCACCCACTCGCCCTCGGCCAGGCGCCGCGCGAGGTCGTGCGCGTCGGCGGGGCGGGGCGGGGTGAGGTCCAGGGGGGCCGGGCCCGAGGCGTTGGCCGGGGCCATGTGCGTGTAGTAGGCGGGCACGTCCTCCAGCCCGGCGAGTACGTCCTTGACGAAGTCGTCCACGTCGCGGGTGAGCGCGTCGTTGTGCGCGCGTTCCTCGCCGATCGTCGTGGAGCCGTCGGAGCCGCCGGAGCCCGCGCCGGAGCCACCGGAGCCGCCGGAGGAGCAGAAGCTGCCGAAACCGTGGGTGGGCAGGACGCGCACGTCGTCGGCCAGTTCGTCGGCCAGCCGGCGCGCCGAGGCGTGCTGGGCGCGGGCGAGCGGCTCGGTCAGCCGGGGTTCGACCAGGTCGGGGCGGCCCGTGGTGCCGATGAGGAGGGAGCCGCCGGTGAAGGCCAGCACGGCGCGGCCGTTCTCCTCCAGCGCGTAGGAGGTGTGGTGCGGGGTGTGGCCGGGGGTGGCGAGGGCCCGCAGCGTCAGGCCCGCGCCGGCGTCGACCGTCGCGGTGTCGCCGTCGCGTACGGGCACGCGGGCGAAGGCGACGTGCGCCTCGGCGGGGACGAGATAGCGGGCGCCTGTGACGCGGGCCAGCTCCAGGCCTCCGCTGACGTAGTCGTTGTGCACATGGGTCTCCGCGACGAGGCCGACGCGCACGCCCCTGCGTGCCGCCGCCGCGAGCACGCGGTCGATGTCGCGGGGCGGGTCCACGACGACGGCTTCCGTCGCGCCTCCCGCCAGATAGCCGCGGTTGCCCAGGCCCTCGGTCCCGATGGTGTCGACGAAGAACACGGCCGACCCTCTCCTCTCCGCTCTCCGTTCGCTCCGGTTCTCCCGGACCGACTCGTTCATGTACCCCCCGGGGTATCCATCATCGACCGTAACACGGGTACCCCAGGGGGTATTCCACACACGCCCGGCATCGTGCCGAGTGCCCCCGCGCGAGCCGGAAATGACGTGACGCGTTCCACAGGAGGTGCGTGAGGAGCGACACAGGAAGGCAAGATCGAAAGGGTTCCGGTTTTGACGCGGACGCGGCACGCGTGTTTCGAATGCCCTGCGCACAGCGTTCTCTTACGGACTTATTCGACACTCCGTATGAGAAATGCGCGGGTCCCCACATGGCTCTCCTTCCCTGTCTTTAGTTGTCCCCGCGAATTCCATCTGTTTACGGTGCATCCGCCATCGCACGTCCCATGCGGTGGCCCGTGACCGGGACGCCGAATCCTGCCGCCCGGTCAGCGGAAATCACCCGACCCAAGGGCGGCAGGAGCGGGGGAACCACAGGTAAGTGCCGCGTCGCGGAAACGCGACCGGCTTGGGGTGAAGCCCCCTCGCGCACATGCCACGGGCATGTGCGCAGGTGGCCGGGCAACTCCAGCCCGAATCCGACAGCTCACCTCGCAGGCGTAGGAGAGGAACACTTCTGTGTTTGCACGCGAAAGCGTTAACCGACAGTCCAATGGCCGTAACGCGCGGCGCATTTCCCGCGTCTCGCTCGCTCTCGCCGCAGGTGGCGCGGGTATCGCCCTTCCGCTGATGGGCGCCGCGAACGCGCACGCCGCCGACGTCAGCACCTGGGACAAGGTCGCCCAGTGCGAGTCGGGCGGCGACTGGTCCATCAACACCGGAAACGGCTATTACGGCGGCGTCCAGTTCGACAAGAGCACCTGGGACGCCTACGGCGGTTCGCAGTACGCGCCGACCGCCGACAAGGCCACCAAGGACCAGCAGATAGCCATCGCCGAGAAGGTGCTGGCCAAGCAGGGTCCGGGCGCCTGGCCCAACTGCGGCCCCAAGGCCGGGCTGAGCCAGAACAGCGGCTCCCCCGACGTGAACCCCGACTCCGGTTCCGGCTCCGGTTCCGACGACTCCGCGACGAAGTCCGCGCAGCCGCAGCAGACCGAGCAGCCGAAGCAGACCGAGCAGCAGAGCAAGCCCCAGGGCGGCTCGGGCTCGTACACCGTCGCGAGCGGTGACACCCTCGCCAAGATCGCCAAGTCCGAGGGCGTCGAGGGCGGCTGGAAGAAGCTGTACGAGTCGAACCGCCAGACCATCGGCGGCGACCCGAACGTCATCGTCCCCGGCCAGAAGCTGACCCTCTCCGGTTCCGCCTCCGGTTCCGGCGACGAGGTGAAGACGCAGCCGCAGGGCGGCGCCTCCAAGACCGCCGAGACCTCGGACGCGGGCTCCGACGACGGCCAGTCCGCTTCCAGCGACTACGTCAAGCCGGTCGACGCGGGCACCAGCACCCCGTACAAGGCGTCCGGCGGCTCCTGGTCCAGCGGCAGCCACACCGGCGTCGACTTCTCCGCCTCCTCCGGCACCCCGGTGAAGTCGGTCACCTCCGGCACCGTCGTCTCGGCGGACTGGGGCGGCGCCTACGGCAACGAGGTCGTCATCAAGAACGACGACGGCAAGTACACCCAGTACGGCCACCTGACCTCCTCCTCCGTCCAGCCCGGCCAGCAGGTCGACGCGGGCGAGCAGATCGCCGTCTCCGGCTCGACCGGCAACAGCACAGGGCCGCACCTGCACTTCGAGGTCCGCACCGGTCCCGACTACGGCTCCGACATCGACCCCGTGAGCTACCTCCAGTCGCACGGTCTCTCCGTCTGAGGCGTTCCCTCCCCTACGCCCGCAACGGACCGGAGGGCGCGGGCCACACGCGTCCTCCGGAAAGCGGCAGGCGAAGCCACACCGATGCCCGGTGTCCCCGCCAGGGACACCGGGCATCCGGCGTTCGGCCCCGCTCCGTCGCGCCTCCGGTTCACGGGGAGTTGTGGCGCCGGTCACGCCCGAGCGCTAGGTTCCACCCCGCCCGGACCGGACCGGACCGTCCCGTACCGGCGGTACCGGCCATACGGGCAGCACGGGCAGCACGGGCAGCACCCGCAAGGCACCAAGGCACACGCACCGCACGCACCACCGCTCTCCCCGGCGGACGCGACACCGCCGGGCACCGCAGACTCGTCGAGTGGAGTGACCGTGGAACGTGGAGTGACCGTGGAACGCCGTGACTTCCGGCGTCGTACCTTCCTGCGCGCGGCCGTGCTCACCGGCTCGGCCGCCGTCTTCGGCGGCACGCTGTGGCGCGGCGCCGCGCACGCGGACCCGGCGCAGCCGGGCACCGGCCCGTACGGGGCGCTCGGCCCCGCCGACGCGAACGGCGTCCAGTTGCCGCAGTCCTTCACGAGCAGGGTGATCGCGAGATCGGGCCAGGCGGTCTCCGGCACCTCGTACACCTGGCACCCGGCGCCCGACGGCGGCGCCTGCTTCGCCGACAGCGGCGGCGGCTGGATCTACGTCTCCAACTCCGAGGTCGCCCTCACCGGTGGCGCGAGCGCCGTGCGCTTCTCCTCCTCGGGCGCGGTGACGGGCGCGTACCGCGTGCTGAGCAACACCAGCGTGAACTGCGCGGGCGGCCGGACCCCGTGGAACACCTGGCTCTCCTGCGAGGAGATCGACCGCGGCTACGTCTACGAGACCGACCCGTGGGGCACCGTCTCTGCCGCGCGCAGGAGTGCGATGGGCCGCTTCAAGCACGAGGCGGCTGCCGCCGATCCCGACCGCCGCGTCGTCTATCTCACCGAGGACGAGAGCGACGGCTGCCTCTACCGCTTCCGGCCGGCCACGTGGGGCGACCTGTCCACGGGCACGCTGGAGGTGCTGACCATGGGCGACGGCACGTCGGGCCCGGTCGGCTGGGCCGCGGTGCCGAACCCGTCGCCGGGCGTCTTCGGCACCCGTACGCGGGCGCAGGTCGCGGCGGCCAAGCACTTCGACGGCGGCGAGGGCTGCTACTACGCGAACGGCACCTGCTGGTTCACGACCAAGGGCGACAACCGCGTCTGGCAGCTCGACTGCGCCGCCGACACGATCGAGCTGGCCTACGACGACAGCCTGGTGACGGGCGGCCAGGCGCCGCTGACGGGCGTCGACAACGTGACCGGCACCGCGTCCGGCGACCTCTACGTCGCGGAGGACGGCGGCAACATGGAGATCTGCGTGATCACCCCGCAGGGCGTCGTCGCCCCGTTCCTGCGCGTCACGGGGCACAGCGGCTCGGAGATCACAGGACCGGCGTTCTCGCCCGACGGGCGCCGCCTCTACTTCTCCAGCCAGCGCGGGACGGGCAACAGCTCGTCGGCGGGCGTGACGTTCGAGGTCACGGGGCCCTTCCGCGCCTGAAGCGCCCGCCCCGGCCTGGCACGGCCCGCCGTACGACGGACCGTGCCAGGCGATCCACAGCCCGCACCCCTACGCTCGGGACACGCCCCCATTCCCCTCCCCGAACCGTGGAGTCACCGTGACCGCTGCGAACCCCCGCCAGAACGTCACTTTCCCCAGCACCACTGACGCCGGTACCGCGCACGGTTACCTCGCCCTCCCGCCCTCGGGCCGGGGACCCGGCGTGGTCGTCATCCAGGAGTGGTGGGGTCTGACGGACCACATCGCGGAGGTCACCGACCGGTTCGCCGAGGCCGGTTTCGTCGCCCTCGCGCCGGATCTCTACGGCGGCCAGGTGGCCCACGACGCCGACGAGGCGGCCCGCATGATGTCCGAGCTGCCCACCGACGAGGGCGCGCGGCTCCTCTCCGGCGCCGTCGACTACCTCCTCGGCCGCGAGGAGACGACGGGCGGGACCGTGGGCGCGGTCGGCTTCTGCATGGGCGGCGGCTTCGTCCTCGCGCTGGCGGCCCGCGAACCCCGCGTCTCGGCGGCGGTCCCCTTCTACGGCGTCATCCCGGGCGCCCTCCCCGACTTCTCGGGGCTCAAGGCCGAGGTGGAGGGGCACTACGGCGAGCAGGACCCGACGGTTCCCCTCGCGTCGCTGGACGAACTGCGCGCCACGATCGAGGCCCAGTCCGGCATCACCCCGGTCTTCCACCTCTACCCGGCGGGCCACGCCTTCTTCAACGACGCGAACCCGGCGACGTACGACGCGCCCTCCGCCGCCACGGCCTGGGACCGCACCCTGGCCTTCCTCCGCGCCCGGCTCGGCGAGGGCTGACCGGGGGCGGCCGGGGGCCGTTCGGGTGTCTTCGGGCCCGCTCCCGTTATCGGCGCCGTGTGGCGGACAACAGCAACGTCACACGACCGACGACAGCCGACGACAGGAGAGACGAACGATGCGCATGCGTATGGTGATCGCCGCAGCCGCCCTCGCGGCGGCGGGCGTGGTGGGCGGCGCGGGCGCGGCGGGCGCCACGGGCTTGGCGGGCGACGACGAGGGCGCGCGCAGCGCGCAGGCCCAGGGCGCGGGGCCCGTCCCCGAGGTCCCGGCGCACGTCACGGGCAAGGCCGAGACCACCCCGGACCGCGCCACGGACCACGTCGCCCACACGACCCCGGTGAAGCGCCCGCACGCCGAGAACGTCCAGAACACCTCCCGCCAGAACTTCTCCCGCCCCTCCTGAGCCCCGCTCCCGTGCCCTCGGACGAGGGCACGGGACGGCCGGGGCCGTACGGGCGCGAGGAGAGCGCGCCTTCCGCCCTCGGCGGGGAAGCGCTACCGGCACAGCCTGCGGTGTCCAGCACGCTCATCCTCGCGCCGACGGGTACGGCGGGTGGTCAATCGCAGTTCATGATGACGCTGGCGCGGAATATGTGGCCGAAGTTCGGATCGTCGAATATCTCGAAGATCTGCGGTTGGCCCTCCAGCTCGCAGTGGAACCTGCCGTCGCCGCTCGCCGAGTTCTGCGCGTCGTCGATCGCGCCTTGGACCGCCACCTCGGCGGTCAGACCGCGCCCAGCGCCGCAGTACTGCGCTGTGCTCGCCATCGCGGGCGCGGCGACGGACAGCAACGCCGCCGCCGTCCCGGCCACGAAGAGCGCACCCCGGGTCATCTGTCCAGATGGTCGCTGCATCGTCGATCCCTGCCCCTCGTCGCTCGGATTCGGTTGACCTCTTCACTGGGTACGGACGGAGAGGCACATCCGTTCAGCCACCTCGGGGCCCGTGGGGCGGGGCCGGTGAGCCGAGCCGCTGACGTTCGGCCAGCGGATGCAGCTCCTCCGTGAGCGACGCGTCGTCCCCGCGCAAGCGGGGATGGTCCGACGAGTCATCCGCCCCCGGTCACCGGAGCCCCGGTGGTCGACGGGCCCCGACTCTCCACAGCGCGCTCACGTGCCGTTGCGAAGGTCTTTGACCATGACGGCGAACAGCGGCGAGTCGCTGAAGGGGCGCTGTTCCTGCACCTTCCGGTACCCCCATGATTCGTACAGTTTCTGTACTTTCGGGTGCTCGGTGTCGACCAGCAGCGTGACGCGGTCCTCCGCTCTCTGGCTGACCAGTGCGTCGTGGAGTTGCGAGGAGGCTCCCGTCTTGCGCCAGCCCTCGCGGATCATCAGTTCTGACAGTGCGAAGGAGGTTGCTTCCGACCCGTAGTCCTGCGGTAGTGGTGAGCCCTTCCACCAGCCGCCCGGTTGGAACGCGGCCCCGTAAGCGAAGCCGACGGCTTCGTCACCGTCGTAGCCGATCACACAGCTCCACGAGCCCTTTCCCGACCACGAATCGACGAACTCGGCAAAGCGCGCTCGGCTGTGGAAGGTGTCCTGGTCGTCGCGGTAAACGGCATCGTGGATATCGAGCAGCACCTCCCGCAGAGCGGGGGCGTCCGCGTGTCCGTAATGCTTAATCGTGAGGGGCATGAGGCGTCTTCCTTGCGTAGTGAGCTTCGGTCCATTCACGTGTGACAGTGGCATCCGGGGCAGCGTTCGTAAGTTGCTGCTCAAACGTTTTCAGCGACTGGCTCTGACTCGGCCTGATGAGAGCGTCACGTCGGCCATACGGCCGGCGTTCCCCTGCGCACAGCGTTACAGCACGGTCGCCCGAGCGGCGCGGGGCCCGGTAAGACGAAGCCCCCCGGGCACTGAGGGCCTTGGACCACTGCCCCGGCAGCGGCCGGAGGCGTACCGTCGCAAGTGTCCAGGTCGAGAACGGGAGGGCCAGTATGCCCCAGTACGACGACACTCCAGCAGACCTCAGTACCGGCGAACGCGTCCGCCGCCTCCGCGAGTCGCGCGGGATGAGCCGGGCAGTTCTCGCCGGGCTGTGTGGGCGCGGTCCCGACTGGCTCAAGAAAATCGAAACAGGCGAACGCGACCTCGATTCCTACACGTTGCTGCTGCGGCTGGCTGCCGCGCTTCAGCTCGCCGACTTGTCCGCCCTCACTGGAGGGGACTCCGACATCGTGCAGCCCGTACCGCTCGGCAGGCTCAACCACCCGGCCATGCCGGACATCTGGGCGGCCGTGATGAACCGCGGCTTCACCCCGGCGGCAACCGAGCCGGTCGATGTGTCCCTGCTTCAGGGCCGCGTCGACCAGACCTGGCGGCTGTGGCACACCTCCAAGCAGAACAGGACCGAGGTCGGGGCACTGCTCCCGGACCTGATCAGGGAGGCGGAGGCCGCGGTCCGTGCTCTGGACGGGACGGAGCGCCGGGCCGCGCTGGTCGCGCTCTCCGACACCTACCGGCTCACCGGGCAGGCCACTGCCTACGTGGCCCCGGCCGAGTTGGCGTGGGTGGTCGCCGACCGGGCGCTGGCTGCCGCCCAGCAGGCTGACGCACCTGCCGCCATAGCCGCTGCCGCGTGGAACCTGGGCAACATCCTGCGCGAGACGGCGTATCCGGAGGAGGCGCTGCGGACGGCGACCGAGGCCGCCGAGCTGATCCGCCCGCACCTGGACGGGGCACCGGACGACTGGCGGGGCATCTACGGCGCACTCCAGTTGCACGCTGCGGTCACTTGCGCGCGTGACGGACGCGAGGGCGACGCCTGGCGGTACTGGGACGCCGGGCACCAGACCGCGAAGTCGCTGCCCGCTAGCTACGTTCATCCGAGCACCGTCTTCGGCCGGGCGAACGTCGACTTCCACGAGGTATCCGTGGCGACCGACTTGATGAAGTCCCACAAGGCTCTGGGCCTGGCCGACGACATCGACCCCGACGTGATGCCTTCCATCGAGCGCCGGGCCCGGCTGTGGGTCGAGGTCGCCCGCGGACACCTCCAGAGGGGGGATACGACGGCCGCGCTGCACGTCATGCAGCGCGCGCACACGATCGGCGCGGAGACTGTCGCGTACACACCCTCCGCCCGTACCGCCACGGCGGAGCTGTGGCGGAAGGCACCGCGTGCCCTGCGGGACGAGGCAGGGGATCTCGCGGTGAAGGTGGGGATCGCCGCCCCGTAGAAGGGGACAGCCTGGGACAGGGGGACAGATCGCCCCCCTGTCCGCGCTTGTGCGCTCCTACAGTCGCAGGCTCCTGACCACGCGGCGAAGGAGCTGGCATGGGCGGCGTCCGAGGCTGGCACGCCTCACCCCAGGACGGGGCTGTAGCAACCACCGACAGCGCGACGGGGGAGATCCGTATCCCCTTGTCCCTCCACAAGATCGATGATCATCAGGGCGACGCACCGCTGGTGCTGTCACGCGTCGAGGCCGAGTTGCTGCACGCGGCGCTTTCCCGCCTGCTGACTCCGCGCACCGACCTCCCGCATCGACGTGGGGCGGTGGCTCCCTGATGCGAGTGACGCCTGCGGCAGCCACCGGACACCCGGGACTGACGATGAAGATCTACAGGGTGAACTCGCGCACCTTGGAGCGCGGCCCCGCCACGCTCGTGGTGGCCGATCCCATTCCGGAGCCGCTTCCCACGAGCAGCGTCTTCCCACCGTGCAGCTGTCGACGATGCACACGGAAAGGCCCTCGGCGGTGAGCGCCGAGATTCCGCCCGGGCGGATGCGCTGGGAGATCCGGCCCGCCGGGCGCGAGTGGGACGCGACAATCGTGCGCCGTGAGGCGCTGATTTTCCGAGTGGAGGTGAGAGACCTTCGCCGCTGTGCTGTCGCAGCAGTGCGGTGAAGCTG
>NZ_BAAGSO010000090.1:0-549 GCF_054782395.1 Streptomyces daliensis
GGGGTGCTGCCGCTTGTGGCGGGGGTGGTGGGTGGGTGGTACGTGGGGCGCGACGTCGCGCCTACGGCCGGGGCCGATGGGCGCGCGGACGCGGAGGGGGCGGGGGGCACGTTGCTGGTGTCCGTGCTCACGGCCTGCTGCTGCGGCGCGCTGATGGCGCTCCTCGCGGGGTTCGCGGGGGGCGCGCTCGGCACGGGCGCCCTGGCCCACTTCGGGCCGAGCTGGTGGCGGACGGGGGGAGCGGCGCTGTGCGTGGTGGGGGTGCTGGGGGTTCCGGTGGCGTTGGTGGTGCGGGGGTGGCGCCTGCGTGAGAGGAGGCGCGAGGGCCGCTCGCGCGACGAGTGGCACACGACCGCGTCACGTCACACGCGGTGGGCGGCCCTCAAAAAGGCATCGGGCGGCCTGATGAACGACTTCGATCCCCGACACTGAGCGCTGCGCTTTGCTGTTTGTCGTCTTCCGGCTGCCTGGCCGGTGGCTTCGGTGCGGCGTGTGGTTGCGGTGCGGTGCGGCTGGCGCCGCGTGGTTCTTGGCTTGTGCCGGTGGCCG
>NZ_BAAGSO010000091.1:0-136 GCF_054782395.1 Streptomyces daliensis
CCTGCGCATACCGCATGCTTCCGGCCTACCGCAGGGATCACCGCACGTCACCATAAAAAAAAAAAAAAAAAAAAAAAAAAAAAGGCCACCGGGTGGGAGGGGACGTGGTGGGGTGTCCCCGCAAGTGGTGGCGACG
>NZ_BAAGSO010000091.1:292-22990 GCF_054782395.1 Streptomyces daliensis
ACCGCACCGCAACCACACGCCGCGCCGTAGCCACCGGCCCGCACCCGAGGAACGGCGCCAAGCCACAAAAATCAGCGCGGGACCCTACGGCACCCACCACACCGGCGAACCGTCCCGCGCAACACCCCCGACGAACGAAGCACCCCCGTTTCCTGCCGCACCCCGCGCAGGGGCCGTCAGAAGCCGTGCGGCAGCCAGGGGAGCGGGTCCGACAGGAAGGCCGACGAGGCGGCAGCGAGGGCGCCCTCGCGGAGCTCACGGACGCGCCCCGTGAAGGCCATCGTGCCCAGCGACTCGCCCCCCAGATACGCGGCCCCCAACTCCCGCACCGACAACGCCACATCCGCCCCGTCCCGCGTCCGCTCACAGCTCGCGCCCTTCGCGTCGCCGCTGAGCCGCCACCGCCCCGCGTTCCAGGGGCAGAACGCGTCCTCGACCTCCAGGACGACGTCCACGGGCACCGTGTACGTCCGCGCGGCGAGCGCGGCGCCCACGTCGACGGGCCGCAGGAACAGCGCGTCGCGGTAGCGCAGCCCGCACTGCCGCACGTCGCTGACCATGTGCTGCCACGCGTCGTCGACGGGGCGGTTGTGCGCGACGAGCGTCGTCGTCAGGTCGAGGTCGAAGAGGTAGCGCCACAGCGCCCCGTACGAGGCCGGGTCCAGCGCCTCCAGATCGCGGAGCGCAACGGTGCCGCGCGGCACGCCGTAGGCGTCGGAGCTGTCGCGCGCGAAGTAGCGCGCGTAACCCGTCACCTCGCCGTCGCGCTCCGCCAGCACGCAGGCCAGCGGCAGCGCCCCCTCGCGCTGCCGCTCGGGATCGAGCAGCGGCAGCCGGTGCAGGAGCCGCCCGCGCTCCAGCATCCCGGCGCGCGCGCCGACCCGCCGCGCGTACACGGCCTCGCACCGCTCCCACACGGAGGCGGGATCGGCGACGAACCGCAGCCGTACGTCGTCGGCTTCGGGCGGCACGTCGAGCGTGACGCGGCTCGTGTCGATGTCGGCGAGGAGTTTGCGGGTGGCCAGGCCGTAGCCGAACCGGCCGTAGATCTGCGGCTCGGAGGCGGTGAGCGCGGCGAGCGGCTCCGTGCCCGCCTCGTGGATGTCGTCCAACTGCCGCCGCATCATGGAGCGCAGTAGGCCACGGCGCCGGTGTGTCGCCGCGACGTGGACCATCGTCACGCCCGCCGTTGGCACCACGGCGCCGCCGGGCACCGACATGCGGAAGGAGAGTGCAGAGGCCGAGCCCACCACGTCGTCGCCGTCCCACGCGGCGAGCGAGCGGTCGAACTCGGTCAGTTCCCGCCACAGTTCGCGCTCTTCCGGCGGCTCCGTGTCCACGAGGAGGGCACGCAGCAGGCCCTCGGTCCAGCTCTCGTACTCCGCGGGGTCCAGCACCCGCAGCTCAGTCGTCATGGGCCCATGAGACCAGGGACGCGGTGCGCGGGCGAACGAAATTACGGGTGCCCGGTCACGGGAGCCCGCGCGGCCCCGGTCCGGTGCCTGTCCGGCCCCGGCCCGCCCGGGCACAGCCGCCGCACCGTCCCCTTCCGGCCCTGGCCACACGGCCTACGGCGCTCGTATGGCTCATGCACGTGCGTATGCACGGTCTGTTCCACCGGGGAGCCGTGCCGGGAATCGACGGCTTGCCGAACGTGTGGATAAGGTCCCGAAGCATGGTGGTACGTCGACCGGGCCTGGCCCCCACGGCGGCCCGGTTGCACCAGGCGCGCAAGGCGCTGCACCGGGCCCGCACGACCGTGCGTCGATCCGCCGTCGACTACTTCCGCGGCGGCGCCTCCGACTGGGTCGCACTCGCCGCCCTCTTACTGACGATCCCCACCCTGACCTGCGCCACGATCGTGATGCCCCTGTGGGCCGCGCCCGAGGCACTGGTCCTGCCGATCATCGCGGGCGGGCTGCTGCTGCGCCCGGCCAGCCTGATCACGCTGTACGCCGCCGCTGCCTTCGCCCTGATCGTCGAGTCCGCCGTGCTGGGCCCCTACGACGACGGCGCGGGCCGTGTCACGCCCGGCACGATCCTCGTGGTCGCCGCCGCCGGGCTGTCGGGGCTGCTCGTCGCACAGTTCCGCAGCCGGGTCGGCGTGCCGTGGCGCAGGGGCGGCACCATGCTCTTCGACCTGCGCGAACGCATCAGGGTCCAGAGCAAGTTGCCCCGGCTGCCGCAGGGCTGGCACCGCGAGATGGCGCTGCGCCCAGCGGGCGGGCAGTCCTTCTCCGGCGACTTCGTCGTCGCGGCCAGAACGGGTCCGGGCGGGCGCACCCTGGAGGTCGTTCTCACCGACGTCTCCGGCAAGGGCATGGACGCCGCGTCCCGCGCGCTGCTGCTCTCCGGCGCCTTCGGCGGCCTGCTGGGCTCGCTGCCCCCGCACGCGTTCCTGCCCGCGGCCAACGGCTATCTGCTGCGCCAGGACTGGGAGGAGGGCTTCGCTACCTCCGTGCACCTCGTGCTGGACCTGGACAGCGGCGACTACGAACTCTTCTCCGCAGGGCATGTCCCCGCCGTGCAGCGCGGCGCCGGTACGGGCACCTGGGAGGAGAAGGCCGCCGAGGGCCCGCTCCTGGGGGTGTACGACGGCGCCCAGTTCGACCCGGTCAAGGGCACGCTGCGCCCAGGCGACGTGCTGATGCTGTTCACCGACGGCCTGGTCGAGACGGCCGAGCGCGATCTGTCCGACGGCATCGACCGCCTCACGGGCGAGGCCGACCGCTATGTCGCCTCCGGCTTCCACGGCGCGGCGTGGCACCTCATCGAGGCCGTGGCCCGCGACGTCAACGACGACCGCGCCCTGCTGCTGCTCTCGCGCGGCTGAGGCGGCTGACGCGGCTGACGCGGCTCGCGCGGCCGAGGCGGCCGAGCCGACGGGGAGCGGGGGAGGGGCGGCGGGTATCCTGGCCGACGGCCCGGAACGCCGGGCCGTCGGACGGAGACGTCGGACAGGAACGTCAGGGCCCGCCGGTGACCCCGGCGGCGGCGAGCGGAGGAGGTGGTCCGGATGCGCAGCGAGCCTCCCAGTCGACCACCGCGCCCCGCCGCCGTGACCTCCCACAGGCCCCTTCCAGAACCCGGCACAGGCACCCCCAGGTAGCCCCCGGGCAGCCGGCCAGGCAGCCCGCCCGGTGCGGTGAAGGGCGGGCGCGGCGTGCGGCGCGCGCGTACGGACACAGCCACAGCGCCCACCCACCGTTTCGTAAGGGATGCCTGCCATGACGCAGTCCCAGCTACCCGACGAGCTGCCCACCGGCCTCCGGAGCGCCCTTGAGCGCCACGACCTGCGCGACGCGCAGCACTGGCTCGGCGAGAACCCGCCCCACCTGATCGCCGACGAACTCGCCCGCATGGACACGGTCGACGCCGTCGTCGCCTTCCGCCTCCTGGACAAGGACCAGGCCATCACGGTCTTCGAGGAGCTGGAGCCCGTCGACCAGCAGGCCGTCCTCATGGGCCTGCGCGACGTGGCGTTCCGCGAGCTGGTCGAGGGCATGGACCCGGACGACCGCGTCCGCATGCTGCGCGAGGCCCCCGCCAAGGTCGCCCAGCGCGTGCTGGCCGGGCTCAGCGCCCACGAGCGCCGCATGACGGCCGCGCTGCTCGGCTACCCAGAGGGCTCCGTCGGCCGCTACATGACCCCGGAGACCGTCTCCCTGAACCAGGACCTGACCGTCGAGCAGGCGCTGGAGCGGGTGCGGGCCAGGGGCGAGCACGCCGAGACCGTCTACACCCTGCCCGTCGTGGACGACGGGCGGCGCCTCACCGGGATCGTCGAGCTGCGGGAGCTGGTGCTGAGCCCGCCGGACCGCACCGTCGCCGATCTCGTCGTCACCGAGGCCCCGCGCGCCCACGCCACCGACCCGGCGGAGGACGCGTCCCGGCTGATGCGCGAGACGAACGTCCTGGACCTGCCCGTCGTGGACAGCGAGAACCGGCTCCTCGGCCTGCTCACCATCGACGACGCCGTCGAGGTCATCGAGGCGGCAGACACCGAGGACGTGGCACGCCAGTCGGGCTCGGCGCCCTGGGCCGGGCACTACATGGCGGCGACGGTGTGGCAGCTCGCCCGCTACCGCGTGGTGTGGCTGCTGCTGCTCCTGCTGGCCGCGACGCTGACGGTGAGCGTGACCCAGGCGTTCGAGGGGACGCTGGAGCAGGTCACGCAGCTCGCCATGTTCATCCCGCTGCTGATCGGCACGGGCGGCAACACAGGGGCTCAGGCGGCGACGGCCGCGGTGCGCGCCCTGGCGGTGGGCGAGGTGCGCGGCTCCGACCTGCTCGCGGTCATCTGGCGCGAGTGCCGCGTCGGGCTGGCGCTCGGGGCGCTGCTGGCGGTGCTCGCGCTCGGGGTGGGCTCGCTCTTCGTGGGCCCGGACATCGCGGTGGTCGTCGCCGTCGCGCTGGTGATCATCTGCGGCTGGGCCGCGACGGTGGGCGGCGCGATGCCGCTGCTGGCCAAGCGGCTGCGCATCGACCCTGCCGTGGTCTCGGCACCCATGGTGACCACCCTCGTGGACGCCACGGGCCTGGTGATCTACTTCCTCACCGCGCGCGCCGTGCTCGGCCTGTGACGGTGCTCCGGCGGGCACGGGCGCGACGGGACACGCGACGCGGGACGGTGACGGAACGGGACCGGGACGGGGCGGGGCACGCACGGCTGAGGGCCGCCGCGCACGGGATGTCTCCCCGGGGCACGCACGGCTGAGGGCCGCCGCGCACGGGATGTCTCCCCGGGGCGCGACGGCCCTCGGCCGTGCTGCGTGCTGCGTGGCGTGTGCGCCTAATAGCCCTGCGTCGACCGGTGCACCGCGTGCCGCCCGTGCTGCCCGGCCTGGCTGGAACCCTCACCGGGGCCCTGACCGGAGCCCTGGCCCTGGCTCGCCGAGGATGAGGACTTCTCGCGCTCGCGCGCTGCGGCGCCCGCGTCCCGCTTGAAGAACCAGTCCATCGTCGGCTCCATCGCGAAGCGGAAGATCCGCTGCACGAGGGGCGTGCACAGGACGGTCATCATCGCCGCGGCGAGCAGCGTGATCACGACGCGGCTGAGCGGGTGGTCCACCCAGTCCATGTCGTACCAGTCGAACTCGCGCGAGATCTTGATCGGGTAGATGTGCAGCAGATACGCGTACAGCGTCCCGGAACCCAGCACCGTGAACCACATGTGGCGGCGCGGCACCCAGGACAGGAAGCACGCGGTCATGACGAGCCCGCAGCCGAACACGGCGAGGAACATCACGGCGCCGACCCAGGCGGGGACGCCCAGTTCCTGCGCCGCCTTGTCGTGCAGGAACCAGCCCTTCGACATCCGGGGCACGGCCCAGTAGGCGAAGACCAGGGCCGCCAGCGTGACGGGGACGGCGATGAGCCGCATCCTGCGCTGCTTCACCAGCTCGAAGTGCTCGGGCTTCAGCTTGAGTCCGAGGACGAAGAAGGGGAGGAACTGGCAGACGCGCATCAGGTTGAGGTCGCTGCTGATGGTCGGCGTGACGCTCGCGGCGACGGCGATGGCCAGGGCGACGGGGAGCGGCCAGCGCAGGTTCTTCCAGACCGGCGTGGTCAGCCGCCACAGGAAGAGCGCGATCAGGAACCAGAGCGCGAAGCCTGGCTCCTGCATGTGGAACTCGCGGTCCGGGCTGTCGCTGGCCCAGCGCATGAAGAAGGTGTAGGCGACCTGGAAGATCACGTAGGGCACGAGGACGCCGGTGATCAGCCGCTGGATCTGCCGGGGTTTGCCCTCGAAGCTCCGGGAAAGGTAGCCGGAGATGACGATGAACGCCGGCATGTGGAAGGTGTAGAGCACGAAGTAGAGCGCTTCGGCGGTCCGGCTGTCGCTCCGGATCGGGTCCCACGCGTGACCTATGCCGACCAGGAGGATCGTCAGGTACTTCGCGTTGTCGAAGAACGGATCCCGGGGCTTGTTCTTGGCTGCTGGCCTGGGTGCTGCCTTGGCAGGGGGCTCCGTCGACGCGTCCTTCGGCGGCGTCGCGGAGGGGGAGTCCTCGCGGGCAGGGGGGAGCGGCGCCCGCTCATAACCAGCGTGCAACATCTGCCGCACCTTAGCGTTCAAACCTGTGAGTCGTAAATTCTTCGCGTCCTCATGTACGCGTGCCCGAGGGGTAATTCGTCACACCCCGAATCGGCACGAGTATTCGATGCTCGTTATCGATGGCTGTGTCGTGTGATGTCCCACATAAGCAACGCATATGAGTCCACAGTGACCGCCTCGCGACGCCCCATGCGTCCCAGTCTGTCACCCCTGTGACCGACCCCACAAAGGGAGTTGGGCCTCTCATGTGCGTCCGTGAATTCGACCGGAGAGTGCCGCGCCGACCCGGGCTATTGCACATGTTGCACGACTGCTGCACACGGCATTGATCAGGCCGAATTCCCCGTGCAATTACCCGTGTACGCGCTGTCTTCCGTGCACACGGTCCCATCGCGTGGGGCGGGTGGGGTGTACGCGAAGGGCATCCGGGGGAGGAACGGCATGATCAGGGCCGGGACCTTTGGCCGATGATTCGTCACTCGGGTCGGCCCGCGCGGAAGTTGGTGGCACGATGGTGCCGATGCGGGGGCATGGCCATGGCGACGGGTCCCCGGGCAGGGCGAGGCGTTGCGACCGCGAGGGTGTGATCAGTTGTGGCCATTTCACTGTCTGTAGTTGTGTTGTTGCTTGTCATCCTGATCGTGCTGATCCGTGGAGGCTCGCTCAAGGCGGGACCGGCCGTCGTCGCTGTCCTCTTCGGCTTCTTCTTGGCCTCCACGGGCATGGCTCCGTCGATCAACCGCTTCATGAACTCGCTGGCGGAGATGATCAACCAGATCAGCTTCTGACGAACCAGCTCCGGGTGGACTTCCCAGTGGCTCGCGCGCGACGCGAAGGGCCCGGCTCCCCTCGGGGAACCGGGCCCTTCACGTGTGTGGAGCGGGCGACGGGAATCGAACCCGCGTAGCTGGTTTGGAAGACCAGGGCTCTACCATTGAGCTACGCCCGCATGCGCCGCCGCAGAGTCTATCGGGACAGTGGGCGGGACCTGCTCGGTCCTGTGCTCCCGAGTCCCGTGCTCCCGAAGCTGTCCCCCGGAGCGGCACGGACTGCATCGTACGGCATGTACTCTACGTGTCGCACCGACGGGGTGTGGCGCAGCTTGGTAGCGCGTCCGCTTTGGGAGCGGAAGGTCGTCGGTTCGAATCCGGCCACCCCGACCACGTACTATGAAAGACGCGCGTGCCTGTGTCGTGTCCGCAAACTCGTCGTGTCGCATACGGGGCGCCCCTCTCAATCGTGAAACCCCCAGAAGTCAGCCCCAAGGAGACCGACCGTGAAGAGCGCCGTTGAGAACCTGAACCCCACCAGGGTTCGGCTCACTGTCGAGGTGCCCTTCGAGGAGCTCAAGGACAGCCTCGACGCGGCGTACAAGAAGATCAATCAGCAGGTCACGGTGCCGGGCTTCCGTAAGGGCAAGATCCCTGCCCGCGTCATCGACCAGCGATTCGGCCGCGGCGCGGTGCTGGAAGAGGCCGTCAACGACGCGCTCCCGAAGCTGTACCAGTCCGCCGTCGAGGAGGCCGAGCTGAACACGCTCGGGCAGCCCGAGGTGGACATCACCGACCTCAAGGACAACGAGTCGCTGGCCTTCACGGCCGAGGTCGACATCCGTCCCGAGATCGAGATCCCGGACTACTCGGACATTGAGGTCGAGGTCGACGCCACCGTCGTGTCCGACGAGGACGTGGACCAGGCCGTCGAGCAGCTCCGTGAGCGCTTCGCCTCCACCAGCGTCGTCGAGCGCGCCGCCGCCGAGGGCGACGTCGTGAAGGTCGATCTGGAGGCCAAGGTCGACGGCGAGGTCCTGGAGGACGGCGTCGCCCAGGGCGTCGACTACACGATCGGCTCCGGCGAGCTGCTGGAAGGCATCGACGACGCCGTCACGGGCCTGGAGGCCGGCGGCACCGCCACCTTCACCTCCGAGCTGAAGGGCGGCTCCGCCGCAGGCAAGGAGGCCGAGGTCAAGGTCGACGTCGAGAGCGTCTCGGCCCGCGAGCTGCCCGAGCTGGACGACGAGTTCGCGCAGATGGCCAGCGAGTTCGACACGCTGGAGGAGCTGAGGGCCGACAGCCGCAAGCGCCTTGAGCAGCAGAAGAAGTACGACCAGGCCACCCAGGCCCAGGAGAAGGTGCTCGACGCCCTCCTGGAGCGCGTCGAGGTGCCGATCCCCGAGAAGCTCCTCGCGGACGAGGTCGAGACCCGCAAGCACAACCTGGTCAACCACCAGCTCGGCCAGATGGGTCTCGACCTCGCGACCTACCTCCAGATGCAGGACAAGTCGGAGGAGGACTTCGACGCCGAGCTGAAGGAGCAGGCGGAGAAGGGCATCCGCACGCAGTTCGTGCTGGACGAGCTGGTCAACAAGGAGAAGCTGAACGTCAGCCAGGAGGAGCTCACCGAGCACCTCATGCGCCGCGCGCAGTCCTCCGGCATGAGCCCGGACCAGTTCGCGCAGGCCGTCGTCGAGGGCGGCCAGGTCCCGATGCTGGTGGGCGAGGTCGCCCGCGGCAAGGCCCTGGCGACGGTCGTCGAGGCCACCACGGTCAAGGACACCAACGGCGAGATCGTCGACCTGGACGACGAGGACGAGACCGCCGAGACGGTCGAGGCCACCGAGTCCGGTGACGCCGAGGAGGCCGCCGAGACCAAGGCGGACGACGCAGACGAGACGGCCGGCGACAAGGCCGACACGAAGGCCGAAGAGAAGTAAGCACCACGAGGGCGGGCGGCTCGCCACGAGCCGCCCCGGGGCCCCAGCGCCTCCTCCTCGCCGACACGGGCCGTCCGGGCGCGCGCCGCGCACCCGGACGGCCCGTGTGCTTTCCTGCCCCGCTGCCGGGGCTGCCTGGACCCTTCGCCCCGCCCCGTCCGCGCCCCTCCCGCCCGGCTCCTCCAGGGGCGCCCGGGAGGGCGGCGGGGGCGTGCCGGAGGCCGCGCGAGACCTGGTGAGGGACCTGCGCTCACAGCGAACAGGTCTGAGACCGGGATGGCTATGTCCGGACCGCGCGTTAGGGTCCCAAGTACACGAAGACCCCAGTGACGGCACGCCGAAGCGCGGCCGTCCGGACACGAGCAGGTGGACACGTGACGCTTCCGATGCCTTCCGCCGCCGCTGAGCCCAACATTGGTGGTGGCCTCGGCGACCAGGTCTACAACCGGCTGCTCAACGAGCGGATCATCTTCCTCGGCCAGCCCGTCGACGACGACATCGCCAACAGGATCACCGCACAGCTTCTGCTCCTGGCCGCTGACCCGGACAAGGACATCTTCCTTTACATCAACAGCCCGGGCGGCTCGATCCAGGCCGGCATGGCGATCTACGACACCATGCAGTACATCAAGAACGACGTGGTCACCATCGCCATGGGCCTCGCCGCCTCGATGGGCCAGTTCCTGCTGACGGCCGGTACGCCCGGCAAGCGGTTCGCGCTGCCGAACGCGGACATCCTCATCCACCAGCCCTCCGCTGGTCTGGCGGGCTCCGCGACGGACATCAAGATCCACGCTGAGCAGCTCCTCCGGACGAAGAAGAAGATGGCCGATCTGTCGGCGCAGCACAGCGGCCAGACCGTCGAGCAGTGGACCCGCGACGCCGACCGTGACCGCTGGTTCACGGCCGAGGAGGCCAAGGAGTACGGCCTGATCGACGAGGTCTACGGCTCCGCGGCCCAGCTTCCGGGCGGCGGCGGCACGGGCGCCTGAGCCCCGCCGGACACGCACGGCTCCGCAGCCCCCGACCGCAGTCAGCCCATCACCAGGAGAAGGCTCCGATGACCAACTTCCCCGGCTCCGGCCTCTACGAGGGACCCATGGCCGAGTCCCGCTACGTGATCCCGCGCTTCGTGGAGCGCACCTCGCAGGGCGTCCGTGAGTACGACCCGTACGCGAAGCTCTTCGAAGAGCGCGTCATCTTCCTCGGCGTCCAGATCGACGACGCCTCGGCCAACGACGTCATGGCCCAGCTCCTGTGCCTGGAGTCGATGGACCCGGACCGCGACATCTCGGTCTACATCAACTCCCCCGGCGGCTCCTTCACGGCGCTGACGGCCATCTACGACACGATGCAGTTCGTGAAGCCCGACATCCAGACGGTGTGCATGGGCCAGGCCGCGTCCGCCGCGGCCGTGCTGCTCGCGGCCGGTACCCCCGGCAAGCGCATGGCACTCCCGAACGCGCGTATCCTGATCCACCAGCCGTACAGCGAGACGGGCCGGGGGCAGGTCTCCGACCTGGAGATCGCGGCCAACGAGATCCAGCGGATGCGGGTCCAACTGGAGGAGATGCTGGCCAAGCACTCCACCAGGGAGATCGAGAAGATCCGTGACGATATCGAGCGCGACAAGATCCTCACCGCTGAGGAGTCGCTGGAGTACGGTCTGATCGACCAGATCGTCACGACTCGTAAGACCTCGGTCGGAGTCTGACGCACACTGGCGGAGTCAGAAGCCAGTTCCCCTTGGGTCGGCTCGTCTCCTATCGAGTAGGCCCAAGGGGGGCCCATTTCGGCGGCTCGGCAAGGTACCGTCGGAGAGCACGTACCTCGGTCCGTCACAGCCGACGGATCCCAGGCGAAGGGGAAGCACCTCGTGGCACGCATCGGTGATGGCGGCGATCTGCTCAAGTGCTCGTTCTGCGGTAAGAGCCAGAAGCAGGTGAAGAAGCTCATCGCGGGGCCAGGTGTCTACATCTGCGACGAGTGCATCGATCTCTGCAACGAGATCATCGAGGAGGAGCTGGCCGAGTCCTCCGAGGTGCGGTGGGACGAGCTTCCCAAGCCGCGCGAGATCTCCGAGTTCCTTGAGGGATATGTGGTCGGCCAGGAGTCGGCCAAGAAGGCCCTCTCGGTGGCGGTCTACAACCACTACAAGAGGGTGCAGGCGGGCGAGAACGGCGGCTCGGGGCGCGATGACGCCATCGAGCTGGCCAAGTCCAACATCCTGCTGCTCGGCCCCACGGGCTCGGGCAAGACGCTGCTGGCGCAGACGCTGGCCCGCATGCTCAACGTCCCGTTCGCCATCGCCGACGCCACCGCGCTGACGGAGGCGGGCTATGTGGGCGAGGACGTCGAGAACATCCTGCTCAAGCTGATCCAGGCCGCGGACTACGACGTCAAGAAGGCCGAGACCGGGATCATCTACATCGACGAGATCGACAAGGTCGCCCGTAAGAGCGAGAACCCGTCGATCACGCGCGATGTCTCGGGCGAGGGTGTGCAGCAGGCACTGCTCAAGATCCTGGAGGGGACCACGGCGTCCGTGCCGCCGCAGGGCGGACGGAAGCACCCGCACCAGGAGTTCATCCAGATCGACACCACGAACGTGCTGTTCATCGTGGGCGGCGCCTTCGCGGGCCTGGAGAAGATCATCGAGTCGCGCGCGGGCGCGAAGGGGATCGGCTTCGGCGCCGACATCCGCTCCAAGCGGGAGCTGGAGGCGAAGAACCAGTTCGAGGAGGTCATGCCGGAGGACCTGGTGAAGTTCGGGATGATCCCCGAGTTCATCGGCCGCCTCCCGGTCATCACCTCGGTGCACAACCTGGACCGCGAGGCCCTGCTCCAGATCCTGACGGAGCCGCGCAACGCGCTCGTGAAGCAGTACCAGCGCCTGTTCGAACTCGACGGCGTGGAGCTGGACTTCGACCTCCCGGCCCTGGAGGCCATCGCCGATCAGGCGATCCTGCGAGGGACGGGCGCTCGCGGTCTGCGCGCCATCATGGAGGAGGTCCTCCAGTCGGTGATGTACGAGGTCCCGTCCCGCAAGGACGTGGAGCGTGTCGTCATCACCGAGGACGTCGTCCACAACAACGTGAACCCGACGCTCGTCCCCAGGTCCCGCGGCGCGGGCGAGCCGGGCCAGCGGCACGAGAAGAGCGCGTAGCGCGCTGGCCGCACGCACGAATATGGGGAGGGCCCCGGCGGATCCGCCGGGGCCCTCCCCATATTCGTGCGGCCTCCGTCAGTCGGCCTCGGTGCGGGCGTCCTCGCGTACCCGCGCGGTCAGTTCGGCCGTCTTCTCCAGGTCCAGCCCGTCGGCGGACGCGCCGCCCGCCTCCAGCGGAACGTACGAGACCAGGCCGACGGTGCTGCCGTCGCCCCAGCCGCACAGGGCCAGCGGGACCGAGGAGATCGTGTACTCCTGGCAGGTGAGGATGTCGCCGTCGAAGCGCGAGGGGCTGAACTCCCTGGTCACGCCCTTGGGTTCGGCGCCGGTGTCGGCGAGGTTGTCGCCCGACTTCTCCATGAGCCAGGTGAGGGCCGTGTCCGGGTCCTTGACCTGTCCGTAGGCGCCGCCGAGGTTCAGCCTCGCGGTGGCGTTGCGGTAGTCGGCGCTGACGTCCGCCGTGGCCTTCATGCCGGGCACCTCGCTGTCGCCGAACGCGGCGCCGTCGCCGGTCTCGCCCTTGCCGTCGCGCTGGTAGTCGCCGCCGACGGTGCGCGGGGTGGTCAGCTTGTACGCGTCCGTACCGCCCCACGCGCCCGTCAGCAGCAGGCCGCCGCCGACGAGCAGCGCGGCCACGGCGAGCCCGGCGACGGCGAGCAGCGCTCTCTTCCTCGTCCTGCCCCCGCTGCTCCCGTCGCCCCCGCCGCTCTCGTCCCGTGCGGGGGCCGGGGTGCCTGGCTGGTCTGCTGTGACGGACTGGTCGGGGCTCATGGGGCGCTCCGCATCGTCAGGTTGGTGTGGGCATGACCGGGCGTGCTCATCCTGGCGGATGAGGGGCGCGGCTGCCGAGAGGGGGGGCACGGGGGAGTGCCGCGGTGTGCGAAGGGCGCCCGGCGGGACTTCGCCGGGCGCCCTTCGTGATGCCGCCGCCGCGCGCACGCGCGCGCCGCGCGGGCGGGGTGCTGGCGGGGTGGTGCTACTTGACCTCGACGCGGGCGTCGGCACGGACCTTCGTCGTGGTCGCGGCGCCGTCGTCGATCGACATGCTCTTGCCGGTCAGCGCCGCGGCCGGGTCGGCGACCATCACCCAGCCGATGGTGCTGTGGTCGCCCCACATGCACACCGGGATGGTGAAGCCCGGCACGCCGCTGGTGTCACCGGAGGGGGAGGAGAACTTCACGTTCTGGCACTTCATGACGGCGTCGTCCAGGCCCGCGGGCTCGACCGACTCCGGCTCGCCCACCAGCTCGGCCTTGCCGCCGCCCCCGGTGTCCGGGTCCTCCTCGGCCTCGGTGGCCAGCTTGTCGAAGGCGGAGTCGACGACGGCCTCCGGGTCCTCGACCTCGCCGTACACGCCGCTGAAGTTGAGCTTCTTCGCGGTCGAGCCGCTGCCCGACTCGTACGAACCCTGCACGTCCTTGGCGCCCTTGACCCCGTACTTCTCGAAGGCGGCGACGTCCTCGGAGGTCATGTCGTCCGCGCCCGAGGCGGACTTGGTGTACTCCGTCGCGACGGTCTGCGGCGCCGTGAGCTTGTACTTCTTGCCGTCGTCCGCGACGGAGCCGCTACCGCCCCCGCTGAAGAAGACGAAGCCGCCTATCACCGCGCCCACCACGACCAGCGCGCCCACCACGATGCCGATGGTCTTGCCCGCGCCGCTCTTGCCGCCCTGCGGGGGCATCGGCATGCCGGGCTGTCCGGGCTGGCCGTAGGGACCCGGCTGCTGGGGGAAGCCCTGCTGCGGGTAGCCCTGCTGCTGGGGGTAGCCGTAAGGGGGCTGACCAGGCTGGCCCGGCTGACCCGGCTGCTGCGGGTAGCCGTAACCGGGCTGCTGCGGTGCGCCACCCTGGCCGCCGTACGGGTTCGGCGCCCCCTGCGGCTGCTGGGGCTGGCCGTACGGTCCCGGCTGCTGCGGTGGCTGCTGGCCGTACGGGCCGGGCTGCTGGTAGCTCATGGTGGCGCGTCCCCTCGTTATGTGAGCACAAGCAGTTATCGCTTATGCGTTCCATACATCCTGGACGAGGGTAATACCGGCCACCCCACCGGGTTCCCAAACCGATTCGAGACTGCGACATTCGCGCCCGTACACTGACCGTCGTGACCGAGAACACTCAGCAGAGCCCGGAATCAAACGGGCCGAACGCAGCAGCCCCAGCAGATCTGCCGACCCAGTACGCGCCGGCCGAGGTAGAGGGGAAGCTGTACGAGCGCTGGGTAGAGCGAGGTTACTTCGAGGCACAGGCCAAGAGCGAGAAGACGCCGTACACGATCGTCATCCCGCCCCCGAACGTCACCGGTTCGCTGCACCTGGGCCACGCGTTCCAGCACACCCTCATGGACGCCCTCACCCGTCGCAAGCGGATGCAGGGGTACGAGGCGCTCTGGCTGCCCGGCATGGACCACGCGGGCATCGCCACCCAGAACAAGGTCGAGCAGCAGCTCGCCGAAGAGGGCAAGTCCCGCCAGGACTTGGGGCGCGAGGCGTTCGTCGAGCGCGTGTGGCAGTGGAAGGAGGAGTACGGCGGCAAGATCCTCGGCCAGATGCGGCGGCTCGGCGACGGCGTCGACTGGAGCCGCGAGCGCTTCACCATGGACGAGGGCCTGTCCCGTGCCGTCCAGACCGTCTTCAAGCGGATGTACGACGACGGCCTGATCTACCGCGCCGAGCGCATCATCAACTGGTGCCCGCGCTGTCTGACGGCCATCTCGGACATCGAGGTGGAGTACCAGGAGGACGACGGCGAGCTGGTCTCCATCCGCTACGGCGAGGGCGAGGACTCCCTCGTCGTCGCCACGACCCGCGCCGAGACGATGCTCGGTGACACGGCCGTCGCGGTCCACCCGGACGACGAGCGGTACGCGCGTCTGCTGGGCAAGCGGATCAAGCTGCCCCTGACGGACCGCACGATCCCCGTCGTCGCGGACGCGCACGTGGACCCGGAGTTCGGCTCCGGCGCGGTCAAGGTCACCCCGGCCCACGACCCCAACGACTTCGCGATCGGCCAGCGCCACGACCTCCCCTCGTACACGGTCATGGACGAGCGCGGCGTGATCACCGCGCACGGCCCCTTCGAGGGTCTGGACCGCTTCGAGGCGCGCTCCGCGATCGTCGGCGCGCTGCGTGAGCAGGGCCGGATCACCGCCGAGAAGCGCCCGTACACGCACAGCGTCGGGCACTGCTCGCGCTGCAAGACGACGATCGAGCCGCGGCTGTCGATGCAGTGGTGGGTCAAGGTCGGCCCGCTCGCGCAGGCCGCGGGCGACGCGGTCCGCGACGGGCGTACGAAGATCCACCCCGCCGACATGTCGTCCCGCTACTTCGACTGGGTCGACAACATGCACGACTGGTGCATCTCGCGCCAGCTCTGGTGGGGCCACCGCATCCCGGTCTGGTACGGGCCCGAGGGCGAGGTCCGCTGCGTCGGGCCCGACGAGGAGCCCCCGGCGGGCGAGGGCTGGACGCAGGACCCGGACGTCCTGGACACGTGGTTCTCGTCCGGGCTGTGGCCGTTCTCGACGCTCGGCTGGCCCGACGAGACGCCGGACCTCAAGAAGTTCTACGGCACGGATGTCCTGGTCACCGGCTACGACATCATCTTCTTCTGGGTCGCCCGGATGATGATGTTCGGGCTCTACGCGATGGACGGGATCGCCCCCTTCCACACCATCGCGCTCACGGGTCTGGTCCGCGACGAGCACGGCAAGAAGATGTCGAAGTCGTTCGGGAACGTCGTGGACCCGCTGGAGTGGATGGAGGCGTACGGCTCGGACGCCCTGCGCTTCACCCTCGCCAACGGCGCGAACCCGGGCACGGACGTCCCCATCGGCGAGGACTGGGTCAAGGCGTCCCGTAACTTCGCCAACAAGATCTGGAACGCCACGCGCTTCGCGCTCATGAACGGCGCGACGGTCGAGGGGCCGCTGCCGGACGCGGCCGAGCTGGGCCCGGCCGACCGCTGGATCCTCTCCCGCCTCAACTCCGTCGTCGCCGAGGTGGACGGGCACTACGAGGACTACCAGTTCGCGAAGCTCTCGGACGCGCTCTACCACTTCGCCTGGGACGAGGTCTTCGACTGGTACGTCGAGCTGTCCAAGACCACCTTCGGCAAGGGCGGCAGGGCGGCCGAGGTCTCGCGGCGCGTCCTGGGCGAGGTCCTGGACGTCACGCTGCGGCTGCTGCACCCGGTCATGCCGTTCGTCACCGAGCAGCTGTGGACGACGCTCACGGGAGCGGAGTCGCTCGTCGTCGCCGCCTGGCCGGCGGACTCCGGCTTCCGTGACGCGGCGGCCGAGGACGAGATCCGCACCGTCCAGCAGGCCGTGACCGAGGTCCGCCGCTTCCGCGCCGACCAGGGGCTCCAGCCCGGCCAGAAGGTCCCGGCCGAGCTGGCCGCCGAGGGCACGCCGCTGGCGGCGCACGAGGACGCGATCCGCCAGTTGCTGCGGCTCCAGCCAGCGGGCGAGGGCTTCCACGCCACGGCCTCGCTGCCGGTGGCGGGCGCCACCGTCTCGCTGGACCTCTCGGGCGCGATCGACGTCGAGGCCGAGCGCAAGCGGCTCACGAAGGACCTCGCGGCTGCGGAGAAGGAGCTGAAGCAGACCACGGCGAAGCTGGGGAACGAGGGCTTCCTCGCGAAGGCCCCGGACGAGGTCGTGGCGAAGATCCGGACCCGCCAGTCCACCGCCGAGTCCGACATCGCCCGGCTCAAGGCCCAGCTCGACCGCCTCCCCGCGGCCTGACGCACCCCCTCCGGCGCCCCGGGTGAAGGGGCGCCGGAGGGCGGGGAGACCGTCGCGGGCCGACCGCTCTCCGGCTACGTAGACTGGGCGGCGTGAGTGACCAGCCCGGGCCGGCCGAAGGCCCTGACGAGTTCGACCCCGCCGATCCGGAGAACCTCGACAACCTCGCCGATCCAGCGGACGCCGCGTTCGACGAGATCGTCGGTGAGGAAGCCGACCGCGATCCCGACCTCGCCGTCATCGAGGCGGGCAGCCGCACCCTGCGCGCCCAGGCGGGACCGCCCCAGGCGGACGTCGTGCCGGCCCGCCCGGACGACCCCGAGCTGGACAGGGCGCTGCGCGCGGTCGAGGCGGAGCTGGCCACGCGCTGGGGCGAGACCAAGCTGGAGCCCTCGGTCAAGCGCATCGCCGCGCTCGTGGACGTCCTCGGCGACCCGCAGCGCGCCTATCCCTCGATCCACATCACCGGCACCAACGGCAAGACCACCACGGCCCGCATGATCGAGGCGCTGCTCGGCGCCTTCGAGCTGCGCACGGGCCGCTACAGCTCGCCGCACGTGCAGTCCATCACCGAGCGGATCAGCGTGGACGGCGCCCCGCTGTCCGCCGAGAAGTTCATCGAGACGTACGAGGACATCAAGCCCTTCGTGGAGCTGGTGGACGCGCGCGAGGAGTACCGCCTCTCCTTCTTCGAGGTGATGACCGGCATGGCCTACGCGGCCTTCGCCGACGCGCCCGTGGACGTCGCCATCGTCGAGGTCGGCATGGGCGGCACCTGGGACGCGACGAACGTCATCGACGCGGGCGTCTCCGTCATCACCCCCATCTCGCTGGACCACACCGACCGGCTCGGGGACACGCCCGAGAAGATCGCGGGGGAGAAGTCGGGGGTCATCAAGCCCGACGCCACCGTCGTGCTCGCGCAGCAGCCGGTGGAGGCGGCCTCGGTCGTCCTGAAGAAGGCCGTCGAGGTGGACGCCACCGTGGCCCGCGAGGGCATGGAGTTCGGCGTCGTGTCCCGTGAGGTCGCGGTGGGCGGGCAGCTGCTGACGCTGCGCGGTCTCGGCGGCGAGTATCCGGACATCTTCCTGCCGATGCACGGCGCGCACATGGCGCACAACGCGGTGGTCGCGCTCGCCGCTGTCGAGGCGTTCTTCGGCGTCGGCCAGGAGCACGCCCGCACCCTGGACGTGGACACGATCCGTACGGCCTTCGCCTCGGTCTCCTCGCCGGGACGCCTGGAGACCGTGCGCGCCTCGCCCACCGTGCTGCTGGACGCGGCGCACAACCCGGCGGGCGCGCAGGCCACGGCCGAGGCCGTCAGCGAGGCGTTCAGCTTCAGCCGTCTGGTGGGTGTGGTCGGCCCGAGCGCGGACAAGGACGTACGGGGTCTGCTGGAGGCGTTCGAGCCGGTCCTCGCCGAGGTCGTCGTCACCCGCAACTCCACGTACCGCGCCATGGACGTGGACGAGCTGGCCGGTATCGCCGTGGAGGTCTTCGGCGAGGACCGGGTGCAGGTGGAGCCCCGGCTGGACAGCGCCATCGAGGAAGCGATCACGCTGGCCGAGGAGGAGGACGAGTACGCGGGTGCGGGCGTCCTGGTCACCGGCTCGGTCATCACGGTGGGGGAGGCCCGGCTGCTGCTGGGCGGCGGCGGAAGGAAGAGCTAGATGCGGACCCTGTGCGCGTCCACCCTGATCGGCGAGTTCTTCGTGATCGGGTTCGCCGGGCTGGTGGCGATGCAGACGACGGACATGTCCACGGCCACGGTCTGGACGGTCAGCGGGATCGCCATGCTCCTGTGCGTCCTGCTGTGCGGGATGCTGGGGCGGCCCGGGGGTGTGCAGCTGGGCTGGGCGTTGCAGGTCCTGCTGATCGCGTCCGGTTTCGTCGTGCCCACGATGTTCTTCCTCGGTGCCTGCTTCGCGGGGCTGTGGTGGGCTTCGGTGCACTTCGGGCGGAAGATCGACGAGGCGAAGGCCAGGTTCGCCGCCGCTTCGGAGCCCGAACCTGACGCTGCGTGAGAGCGGACGCCCGCGCCCATGTAGCCTCTGGTCACCCGCATACCGCAAAACGCGGCACGCGATATCGCCTCACGCGTTGTCGCAGAGCGCAGCCCCCGCTTCCCCCAAGGAGCCCGCACCATGAGCCAGCGCACGCTCGTCCTGCTCAAGCCCGATGCCGTACGCCGTGGTCTGATCGGCGAGATTCTCGGCCGGATCGAGAGCAAGGCGGGGTGGACGATCGCAGCACTCGAACTGCGCACCCTGGACCGTGCCACGCTGGAGACGCACTACGGCGAGCACGAGGGCAAGCCCTTCTACGAGCCGCTGATGCAGTTCATGTCCTCGGGCCCGTCCGCCGTCGTGGTGGTCGAGGGTGAGCGCGTGATCGAGGGCGTACGGGCGCTGGCCGGGCCGACGGACCCGATCGCCGCCGCGCCCGGTTCCATTCGCGGTGACTTCGGGACCATCGTGCGGGAGAATCTCATCCACGCCTCGGACTCCGAGGAGTCCGCAGAGCGAGAACTGAAGATTTTTTTCCCGAACTTTAGCTAGCCGTTTCCTGACGGGTCATCAGCGCGAGAGCCCTGGTGACCAGGGGCGACCGGAGTTTTTCGGTCGCCCTTCGGCATATGCGCGGCTGTTCGGGGGAACGCATCACCCCGACACGGCGTCACTATTTACGGGGACGACCGGTGTACCGCCGACAATGGCGGAGGAACCCTCGCCACGTGTTCGAGCGAGCGCGTCTACGATGGAACCTCGCGCCCCGAAGCGTTCGCGCGGTACACGCTTCCTGCCGTCCTCTCCACACATCGCTCCAGTTTCCAGTTGGAAGGCCAGACGCATCCTATGGCGAACAACATGTCGTTCATCGGCCGTGATATGGCTGTCGACCTCGGGACCGCCAACACGCTGGTGTACGTCAGGGGTCGCGGGATCGTCCTCAACGAGCCGTCCGTCGTCGCCATCAACACCAACACCGGCGGCATTCTGGCGGTCGGAGCCGAGGCGAAGAAGATGATCGGCCGGACCCCCGGCAACATCGTGGCGGTGCGCCCTCTCAAGGACGGCGTGATCGCCGACTTCGAGATCACCGAGCGCATGCTCCGTTACTTCATCCTCAAAATCCACAAGCGGCGCTGGATGGCCCGCCCCCGCGTCGTCGTCTGCGTCCCGTCCGGTATCACCGGCGTCGAGCGCCGCGCCGTGATCGAGGCGTCCACCCAGGCCGGGGCCCGGCAGGTGCACATCATCGAGGAGCCCATGGCCGCCGCGATCGGCTCGGGGCTCCCGGTCCACGAGGCCACGGGCAACATGGTCGTCGACATCGGCGGCGGCACCACCGAGGTCGCCGTGATCTCCCTCGGCGGCATCGTCACGGCCCAGTCCATCCGGGTCGCGGGCGACGAGCTGGACAACGCGATCATCCAGCACATCAAGAAGGAGTACAGCCTGCTGCTCGGCGAGCGCACCGCCGAGAGCATCAAGATCACCATCGGCTCGGCGTACTCCATGGACAAGGACGAGCACACCGAGATCCGCGGCCGTGACCTGGTGAGCGGGCTGCCCAAGACCGTCGTCATCTCCGCGGCCGAGGTCCGCAAGGCCATCGAGGAGCCGGTCAACGCGATCGTCGACGCGGTCAAGACCACCCTGGACAAGTGCCCGCCCGAGCTTTCGGGTGACGTGATGGACCGCGGCATCGTGCTCACCGGAGGCGGCGCGCTGCTGCGCGGCCTCGACGAGCGGCTGCGGCGCGAGACCGGAATGCCGATCCATATCGCCGAGGACCCGCTCGACTCGGTGGCACTCGGTTCCGGAAAGTGCGTGGAGGAATTCGAGGCACTCCAGCAGGTGCTCGACGCACAGCCGAGGCGATGACGTAGAAACACGATCCGCCGCATGGACGAGTGCCATCTGAGTACCGTCCGCGCGGCGGATCGTTAACTGTTCCAGAAAAACGCACCATGCATGCCACGCGTGCTCCCCGCACACGGCGCGGAGCGCGAACCGTTTCCGACTGAGGAAAGGCACGGCCGCCGCACGTGAGGGACACACGAGAAAGCCGGCTGCTGCTCGTTCTCCTGATCGCCATCGCGTTCGCACTGATCACGGTGGACATCAGGGGAGGCGAGCAGTCTCCGCTCGACAGCGCGCGGCAGGGGGCCGCCTCGGTCCTCGGCCCCGTCGAGAACGGCGTATCCGCGGCGGTCGACCCGGTCGGCAACGCCGTCGGCGCCATCCGCGACTCCGGCGAGCGGCACGACCGCATAAGCACACTGGAGCAGGAGAACGCCGCACTCAAGCAGAAGCTCGGCTCTGGCGACCGGCACCGTGCCCGCGCCCAGGAGCTGGACAAGCTGCTGCGCACAGCGGGCGCGGGCGGCTACGGCATCAAGGGCGCCGAGGTCATCGGCATCGGCGCCGCACAGGGCTTCTCCTGGACCGTCACCATCGACGCGGGCCGCGAGGACGGGCTCGCACGCGACATGACCGTCATCAACGGTGACGGCCTCGTCGGCCGCGTCACCACCGTCGGCGCCTCCACGTCCACCGTGCTGCTCGCCAACGACCCGGACTTCACCGTCGGCACCCGGATGGAGAAGAGCAGCGAGCTGGGCTTCGCCACCGGGCGCGGCGGCAACGCGCTGACGGTGCAGCTGCTCAACGGCAAGGCCGAGGTGAAGGAGGGCGACCGCCTGGTCACCTTCGGCTCCCAGGACGACAAGCCGTTCGTGCCCGGAGTGCCGGTCGGCCGGGTCACCAAGGTGGATCCGAGCGGCGGCGATCTCACCCGTACGGTGAGCGTCCGCCCGTATGTGGGCTTCAGCAAGCTCGACGTCGTCGGCGTGGTCGTCGAGCCGCCGAAGAAGAATCCGCGCAACGATGTGCTGCGGCCCGAGAAACCCAAGGAAGCCAAGCCGACGCCCACGGTCACCGTCACCAAGACCCCCGGCGCTTCCGCATCACCCAGGAGCTGACCCATGCGCCTCAACCGGATGCTTCTCTCGACGTGCCTGGTGGCCGTCGCCCTGATCGTCCAGGTGAGTGTGCTCGCCAGACTCCAGTTGCCCGGTGCCGTGCCCGATCTGCTGCTGCTGGTCGTGCTCGGTCTGGCCATGGTCTACGGACACACCGCCGGCGCGCTCATCGGCTTCTTCGCCGGGCTCCTCGCCGACATCGCACCCCCCGCCGACCACGCCGTGGGCCGCTACGCGCTCGTGCTGTGCGTCGTCGGCTACGCCGCCGGGCTCACCAAGCCCGACACGGGCGCGCACCGCTCGGCGACGGTGCCCATGCTGGTGGTCGCCAGCGGGGCGATCAGCTCGACGCTGCTGTACGCGGGGGTCGGCGCCCTCGTCGGCGACACCGCGGCGCGGCAGGTGGGGCTGGTGGGCCTGCTGTTCACGGCCACCCTCTACGACTTGCTCCTCGCGCCCTTCACCGTGCCGCTGATCATGGCCCTGGCACGGCGCTCCGAGCGGGACCCCCTCGCGGGTGCCGAGGCGGCGGGCGGCGGCAGCGCCAGTGGCGGCGGCCGGGGCTACGGCTGGCTCACCTCGGGCACAGGGCTCACCCTCGGCGGCGAGACCGGACGGTTCGGACGCCCTGGACGCGGCGGCAAACCGGGCAAGGTCGGCAAGACGGCGAGCATCGGCGGCCAGCGCGGCAGCCTGATCGGCCGCACCGCACGGAACAAGGCGGGCCGGATCAAGGGGGTCAAGCGGCTGTGAGCGACGGTTCAGCGCCCCTCCGGAGGCACCACCGGTCCGACCACCACTCCGCAAGGAGGCCCTGCGCCGCATGAGCAACATCCCGGAGACCGGGCGCACGCCCCGGGTCACGATCCGGCTGGTCGCCATCCAGATCCTCGTCCTCTCCCTGCTGCTGACGTTGGGCGGGCGGCTGTGGTATCTCCAGGTGCGCAACGGCGACGAGTACCAGAAGGAGGCGGCGGGCAACCACGTGCAGCAGGTGGTGCAGCCCGCCACCCGGGGCTCGATCCTGGATG
>NZ_BAAGSO010000092.1:0-1007 GCF_054782395.1 Streptomyces daliensis
TAGGCCGTTTCTGATGGCTCTTGGACGGTGTCGCGGAGCCATATGACGATGGCTGCTGTGGTGAGGGTGCCGTTGAAGATGTAGTCGCGTTTGTCGTAGCGCGTGGCGACGGCACGGAACTGCTTCCACTTGCTGACGCACCGTTCGGCAGCGCTGCGGCGGCGGTACTGGGCCTTGTCGAAGGCCGGGGGACGGCCTCCGGCCCGGCCCCGTCGGAGGCGGTTGGCCCGCTGATCGTCGGGCTGCGCGATGGTCGCCTTGATGTGCCGCCTGCGCAGGTAGGCCCGGGTTTCACCGCTGGAGTAGGCCTTGTCGCCGCGCAGCCGGTCCGGGCGGGTGCGCGGCCGTCCCGGCCCGCGCCGTGCGATCCGCAGGCCTTCCAGCACGGGGATGAGCATGGGGTTGTCGCCCCGCTGGCCAGGCGAGGTCTGCCAGGTCAGCGGGCGGGCCCGGTCATCGGCCAGCAGGTGGACCTTGCTGGTCACTCCTCCCCGCGAGCGCCCCAGCGCCTCCCGCCCATCGGCCTCCACACGCGCCCCGCCCCCTTTTGCGGGAAGTCACGCGGCGGCTCGTGCCGGGCCCCGGCCGCATGCTGATGAGCCCGGCACGAGGTGGAGTCGATGTTCACCGCCCACTCCTTCTCCAGGCGCCGGGCCAGTGCGCCATCCGGGTCGGCGGCATCCGCCTCGATCTGCAACTCCGCCAGGATCCGGGCCCAGGTGCCATCCGCCGACCAGCGGCGATGCCGTTCGTACACGGTCTGCCAGGGCCCGTAGCGCTCCGGCAGGTCCGGCCAGGGAACCCCGGTACGGGCCCGGTAGAGCACTCCGTTGATCACCGTGCGGTGATCGGACCACTGCCCGCCGGGCCGGCCGTTGACAGGCAGCAACGACTCGAGCTTCCACCACTGCGCATCGGTCAGTTCATGTCGCCGCACCATACGACGCGCCTGCCCATCCCCAGCATTGATCCACCCACCCCAGCAAGAGCCATCAGAAACGACCTAG
>NZ_BAAGSO010000093.1:0-32696 GCF_054782395.1 Streptomyces daliensis
GTCGCCGCACCATACGACGCGCCTGCCCATCCCCAGCATTGATCCACCCACCCCAGCAAGAGCCATCAGAAACGACCTAGGGCGTGTTGCGGAAGTAGCGCCGTCCTCCCCCAGCTACCGCTGGGAGGTGCCCCCAAGGGCGGGGCCCGCGGGGTCTGGTGCGTGCGATCGCAAGGCGGAGGGTCGCCCTCGTACCGGGCGTACTCGGGTGATCCCGACAACGCAGCGAGCGTGCGTGCCAGGCCCCGCGGGCCAGGCGGGACTTCCGCAACACGCCCTACGCGCCGAGTTCCTGGTGGCGGGCCGCCACGCGGCGTGCCCCCTCGGCCGTCAGGGAGCCGTGTGCGCGCAGGCGGGCGATGCCGCCGTCGGGGTAGATGTCGAGGCGGACATGGGTGACCGCGGGAGCCGCGTCGAGCAGGAAGCGGTGCACCGTGTCGGGCTGGAGGCGGGTGCGGGGCAGCAGCTCGACCCACTCGCCGTCCTCCCCGTCCTTGCCGACGAGCGCGGCCCACCCGGCCGAGTTGCCCTTGAGGTAGCCCGTGTCGATCTCGACGGCGCGGATCTCGGCCTGCCCGGCCAGCGCGTACCGGATCCAGTCGTTGCCCTTGTCGCGGCGGCGGCGCGTCTCCCAGCCGTCGTCCATCTTGCGGGAGCGGCCGGGCTGGATGGTGTTGGTGGCCGGTGAGTAGAAGCGGTCGGAGGCGTCCTCGACGGCGCCGCCGTTCTCCAGCGCGACCAGGTCGAACGTGCCGAGCGCAGCGAGCCACTCCGGGTCGGGCGCGACCTCCCCGTGGACGCGGAGGCGCGCGATGCCCCCGTCGGGGTGCTGGTTGACGCGGAGGTGGGTGAAGCGCTGTTCGGCGGTCACCTCGAAGCCGTTGGCGGCGTGGCCGCCGATGACGGTCCTGGGGACGATGACCGTCCACTTGACGTCGTCGGCGAGCAGCTCCTCCGGCGAGGGCGAACCGGGCACCGAGGTGGCCTCGATGGAGACGGCCTGCGGGTAGTTGCCGCGGAAGTGGGCCGTGTCCACGACGATGCCCCGGATGACGCCGGGGGCGCCGAGCCGCACGAGGGCCCAGTCGTGGTCCTCGTCCTTCGGGTGCGGCACGTCGGCCGAGACGCCGCGGCGGCGCCGGGTCTCCCAGCCGTCCATGATCTTGCCCTTGTGCCCGAAGTGCTCGGGGTCGAACTCGGCGCGCTCCGGCTTGAGGAGGTTCTCGCGCTCGGCGAAGAACTCGTCGTTGGCCGCGATCACGCCCGCGCCGAGCCTGCGGTCCGCGAGGTCGGCGAGGTGGGTGAAGGGCAGCTCTGCGCTGCGGTAGTCGGCGTAGGGGTCGCCGCCGCCGTACGGGTTCGCGTCACCGGTGAAGGTGGCGATGCCGGAGGTCCCCGGGGTGCCAGGGGTGCCGGGGGTTCCGGTGGTCGCCGCGGTCATGCGCTGGTCCTCTCGATCAGTCGGCCGGTCTTGTCCGTCAGGCGCCCGTGCTCCGCGATGCGCTCTCCGCGCAGCCAGGTGGAGCGCACGACGCCGTGCAGTGTCCTGCCCGCGTAGGCGGTGACCCGGTTGCGGTGGTGGAGGCCCGCCGGGTCCACGGTGAAGGTCTCTTCGGGCGCGAGGACGGCGAAGTCCGCGTCGCGGCCCGCCTCGATGGCGCCCTTGTGCTCCAGGCCCGCGAGCCGGGCCGGGCCCGCCGACATCCAGCGCACGACGTCCTCCAGGCTCTGCCCGCGCTCGCGCGCCGCCGACCAGATGACGGGCAGGCCGAGCTGGAGCGAGGAGATGCCGCCCCAGGCGGTGCCGAAGTCGGGGGTCTTGAGGTCCGCTGTGCAGGGCGAGTGGTCGGAGACGACGCAGTCGACGGTGCCGTCGGCCAGCGCCTGCCAGAGCGCGTCCTGGTTCTCCCGCTCGCGGATGGGCGGGCAGCACTTGAACTCCGTCGCACCGTCCGGCACCTCCTCGGCGGTGAGGGTGAGGAAGTGCGGGCAGGTCTCGACGGTGATCCGCACACCCTCGCGCCGCGCGTCGGCGATCATCGGCAGCGCGTCGCTGGAGGAGAGGTGCAGTACGTGCACCCGTGATCCGTAGCGCTTGGCGAGGTCGATGAGCAGGCCGATGGCGTCGTTCTCCGCGGCGCGGGGGCGGGAGGCGAGGAAGTGCTTGTAGGCGCCGCCGCCGCGCTGCGGGGCCGAGGCGAGGTGGGCCGGGTCCTCGGCGTGCACGATGAGCAGCCCGTCGAAGCCCGCGATCTCGGCGACGGCGGCCTCCAGTTCGGCGGCCGCCAGCTCGGGGAACTCCTCGACGCCTGAGGGCGACAGGAAGCACTTGAAGCCGAAGACCCCGGCCTCGTGGAGGGGCCGCAGGTCCTTGACGTTGCCGGGGATGGCGCCGCCCCAGAAGCCGGTGTCGATGTGCGCCTTGGACCGGGCGACCTCCTGCTTGACGCGCAGGTTCCCGACGGTGGTGGTGGGGGGCAGCGAGTTGAGCGGCATGTCGATGAGGGTGGTGATGCCGCCCGCCGCCGCCGCTGCCGTGGCGGTGTAGAAGCCCTCCCACTCGGTGCGGCCCGGGTCGTTGACGTGGACGTGTGTGTCCACGAGCCCCGGGAGCAGCACGTCGTCGCCGACGTCCTCCAGCCGTGCGCCCCGCGGCACCTCGGCGTCATGGGGGAGCACGGCCGTGATGCGTCCGTCGGCCACGGCCACGGATGCGGCGCGGGTGCCCTCGGGGGTGATGACGCGCGTCGAGCGCAGTACGAGCTGTGCGTCGGCCAACTCGGCCCCTCCTCCTGATGTCGCGCGCTGACGCCGCACGGCCGGTACGGCCACGGAGCGACGGGAGAGGGCCGCCGCTCGGTGCTGTGCGTGCTCCTCGACGGCCGGTCCGCGTCGTCGTCCGGACGCGCCGTCCGAGCGCGTCTTCCGGAGGGTTTCTTCCGGAGTGCGGAATCAACTTTCTGTTGAGGGAGTCTTCACCTCCGCACCCGGCTCCGTCAAGACCCCTCGGTCAGGCCCGCGTGCTCCGCCCGCTCTCCCGACGTACCCTCCTGAGCTGCGCCGACCCGCGAGGGCAGCACCTCGTGGGCCAGCTCCCCGTGCTCGCGCCGGTGCGCCGAGAGCGCGTAGTAGAGGCCGCCACCGAGGAGCAGTCCGACGATCCACGAGAAGGGGGCCACGGCCGAGAACGCGGGCACCAGGGCCAGCACCGCGCAGACCGCGGCCGAGGGCACGAAGGCGGCGACGGCGCGCATGTTGTAGCCGCGACGGTAGTGGTACGCGCCCCCCGGATCGGCGGTGAAGAGGGCGTCCACGTCGATCCTGCCGCGCCGGATCAGGTAGTAGTCGACGAGCAGCACGGCGACCAGCGGCCCGAGGAAGGCGCCGAGCGCGCCCAGGAAGTACTGGATGATCACCGGGCTGGAGTACAGCTTCCAGGGCATGACCACGATCGCCAGCAGGGCCGTGACCATGCCGCCGCGCTTGAAGTCGAGGTACTTGGGCGCGAGGTTGGCGAAGTCGTAGGCGGGCGAGACGAAGTTGGCGACGACGTTGATGCCGACCGTGGCGATCATGAAGGAGACCGCGCCGATCACCGTCACCCACGGGTTGTCGATGCGGTGGATGACCTCGACCGGGTCGGAGATGGCCTCGCCGAACACCGAGACCGTACCCGCCGTCATCAGCACCGCGGCCACGGCGAAGGCGGTGAAGTTGACCGGCAGGCCCCACAGGTTGCCGCGCCGGTAGGAGCGGTGGTCGGGCGTGAAGCGGGCGAAGTCGGCGTAGTTGAGCGCCAGCGTGAGGAACGTGGCCACCGTGAGCGCGACCGCGACGGCGCTCTGGTGGAACTGCTCCCCCGCGCTCAGCCCGGTCAGCGACCTCGTCAGCGAGATGTCCCCGCCCGCCTTCACCAGCAGCCACCCGGCCAGCGCCAGCATGACCACCCACACCACGGGCCCGGTGGCGAAGTCCTGGACCCTGCGGATGAACTCCATGCCGCGCGTGAGCAGCAGCGCCTGGAGGCCCCACATCACCAGGAACGAGATCCAGCCCAGCGTCGTCTGCCCCAGGAAGCCACCCGTGTCCAGTCCGGCGAGCGAGGGCGCGACCTGGATGCCGAGCAGCACCAGCGCCTTGGACGCCAGCCAGGTCTGGATGCCGTACCAGGCGACGGCCATCACGGCGCGCAGCAGCGCGGGGATGTTGGCGCCGTATATCCCCCAGCTCGCCCGCGCCAGTACGGGGAACGGCACGCCGGTGCGGTGTCCGGCGTGGCCCATCCTGTTCATGAACCACTGGAGCACGAGGACGCCGACGAGCAGCGACAGGAAGACCTCCCAGGCCGGGAGGCCGATCACGAAGAGACTGGCGGCGAAGGCGTAGTTGCTGATGGCGTGGGTGTCGGACATCCACATCGCGAAGATCGAGTACGTCCCCCACCTGCGCTCGGCCGCGGGCGCGGGCGCGAGGTCGGCGTTGTGAAGGCGCGGGTCCGGATCCGGGGCGGGGCCGGGGCCGGGAGTGCGGACGGCGGGGTCCGGCTGGAGAGACGTCGCCACGTGGGTACCTTCCGTCAAGCGGACAGTCCGGGCTCCGGGGGTGCCGTGGGTCCGGGATTCCGCACGACGGTGCACCTGAGCCGTTACGGACCCATTGCGCCGCCGTTGCCACCAGGTCAGCCCGCGGAGCCGCACACGGCCGATGTGGAGGTTTCCATAAAATGGAACTCGTATTTCGGATGAGGGATGTACCAACAGCCACTGGTGCACGCGCGCT
The DNA here is from genome assembly GCF_054782395.1 of Streptomyces daliensis. Classification (NCBI taxonomy): domain Bacteria; kingdom Bacillati; phylum Actinomycetota; class Actinomycetes; order Kitasatosporales; family Streptomycetaceae; genus Streptomyces; species Streptomyces daliensis. The sequence continues at coordinate 4,780 of NZ_BAAGSO010000093.1, forward strand.
GAGGCCCCCGATCCGGCCCTTCATGGGGACAAACCGGCCGTGACCGGCCACAACGCTGTGGCGAGAGCCATGTGGCCCGCGATCCGGGCCGGTAGCATGCGCCACACCCGCAGGAAAGGAACGCGACGTGCCGCCGTCCGCCGAGCGAAAGCCCACCACCTCAGCCGCCCCTGCCACGACGACCGCCTCCACGGGCGGTGTCCAGTCGCTGGAGCGCGCCTTCGACCTGCTGGAACGGATGGCGGACGCCGGGGGCGAGGTCGGTCTGAGCGAGCTGTCCAGCAGCAGCGGGCTCCCGCTGCCCACCATCCACCGCCTGATGCGCACCCTCGTCGCCTGCGGCTACGTGCGCCAGCAGCCCAACCGGCGCTACGCGCTGGGCCCGCGCCTCATCCGTCTCGGCGAGAGCGCGTCGCGCCTGCTGGGCACCTGGGCGCGCCCGTACCTCGCGCGGCTGGTCGAGGAGACCGGCGAGACGGCGAACATGGCGCTGCTCGACGGCGACGAGGTCGTCTACGTCGCACAGGTGCCGTCCCGCCACTCGATGCGGATGTTCACCGAGGTGGGGCGGCGCGTGCTGCCGCACTCCACAGGGGTGGGCAAGGTGCTGCTCGCGCACACCCCGCCCGAGGAGGTGCGCGCGCTCCTCACCCGTACGGGGATGCCCGCGGCCACCGAGAAGACGATCACCACGCCCGACGGCTTCCTGCACGCGCTGGAGCAGGTCAGGGACGCGGGATACGCGGTGGACGACAACGAGCAGGAGATCGGCGTGCGCTGCATCGCGGTCTCCGTGCCCGACTCCCCGACCGCCGCGGCGATCTCCATCTCGGGCCCCGCCGGGCGGGTCACGGACGCGGCGACGGACAAGTTCGTGCCGCTGCTCCACGAGGTCGCACAGGACCTCTCGACGGCCCTGGCGAACACGAACGCCAACCCGGCCTGACGGGCGGGGCGGTCGGCGGGACAGGGCCGGTCGGCCCGGAACGGGACCGGCCGGCCGGTCAGCGACGGCTCATGCAGCCCTGCAACGTCAGCCGCTCGAACTCGGACAGCACAATCGGCTCCAGCAGACCTCTGACAGCCGCCCCCGTCACCTCACTAGGAACCGCCACCCGCCAGCGCGTTCTGCACCGACACGATGTACACCACCCGCCGCACCCGGTACTCCATGAACCACACCATCCACGGGCCCTCCGCGAACGACTGCAACGGAGCGCTCCCCGCCGCGCCCGGCAACGGCTCCCCGACATGCTTCACCGCAGCGGCATCCGCCAAGCGACGGGCGATCCGCTCCACCTCAGCCCGCGAACCCGGCGATAAACCGTCCAACACCTCGCCCGGAGACGAGAGGAAGTCCCAGGACCACTCACTCACCCCGACACTCCACTGGTCCTGGCTGCCGAAGCCACAGCCAGCAGCTTGCCGACCTGTTCCGCTGCGCGCCGGGCCTCTTCCGTTGAAGGAGCTCGGTCCACCGCGGCCTCCAGTTCGTGGAGGTGGGCAGCCCGCGCCGGGAACCGGTGCATCTCCACCCACACCCCCCAGCGGTGCAGAAACGTGTGCATCGGCACCGTGGAATCCGTCTGCACAGCCTCTTGCCACGCGGCGCGAAACTCCTGCTCGAACTCGGCCGCCGCCACTAGATCCAGACGCTTCACCGCAATCCGCAACGCCGCCTCTGTCGACGGCGGCATCTCGAAAATGGCCTCGTCCCAGGCCCAACCAGAAGGCTCGACAGGCTGCGCAGACATCAGACGCCTCCAAGGCAGATCAGGCTCCAACGGGCTGCCAGTCTGCCCCACCAACCCCAGAGGGCGAGGCCGACTCGACAAACGATCAGGCACCGGGACCGCCCGCCTCTCGCAGCACGGCAACGACAGCCTCTGGAGTGGTCCCCGCACAAACGGGTGCGGGCCGAACGGCGAGGCAGTGTCCACACGCTCAGCCGGTGCGCGGGGGCTCGCCGAAGAGTTCGACGGCGTTGCGCACATCCGCGAGCGCGGCGGCCAGCGCGCTGACCGACCCGACCGCGGCGGCGACCAGAAGCAGCGACTGCCGCAGCCTCGTCACCTCGGGAACGCCCGCGCCCGCCATCGCACCGAGCGCGTCGAGCGCGTCCTCGGCGGCCTCTCTGTCGCGTAAGTCGGCGGGGTAGGAGTCCAGTTCACGCCGCAGTCTCGTCACGGCCCGGCCCAGCTCGGAAACCCGCGGGTCCACCGCGCTGTCCGTGACCGCCCCCTGCTCCGCGGCGCCGCTGCGCACCACTGCTCGTTCCCCCCACACCGGGACCGTTCCCCTCTCCTCGCGACGACGGGCCGAACGCCCGCAACAGTAAACGCCACTCTCCGCGCATCACGCCACACGGAGGGCAAGATTCACGGCGTGATTTGTGCCTCGGGCAACAAAGGCAACCAGACTTCACCAGATCACCTCAGGTACTCCGCCGGGGCGCGACGCCATGCGGTATGCAGGAGCCATGACGGACACGAACGGGACGGCGCCGCTGGTCGCGGGGCTGCTGCTCGCCGCCGGAGGCGGGCGGCGGCTCGGCGGCAGGCCGAAGGCGCTGCTGCCGCACCACGGCCGCCCGCTGGTCGAGCACGCGGTGCGGGCACTGCGCGACGGGGGCTGCGGCACGGTGCACATCGTGCTCGGCGCGGCGGCGCGCGAGGTGCGGGAGCGCGCCGCGCTGGAGGGCTGTGTGCTGCTGGACAACCCGGACTGGGCCGAGGGCATGGGCGGTTCGCTGCGCCTCGGCCTCGGCTCCCTCGCCGCCACGGGCGCCGAAGCGGCCCTGGTCTCACTGGTGGACCAGCCGGGGGTGGGCGCGGAAGCCGTCGCCCGCGTCCGCGCCGCGTACCGCTCGCCCGGTTCGCTCGCCGCCGCCGCTTACGGGGGACGGCGCGGGCACCCCGTCCTCGTCGGCGCCGGACACTGGGCGGGGGTGGCGGCGGGCGCCGCCGGTGACCAGGGGGCCCGCACGTATCTGCGGGAGCACGCGGACGCGCTCGCGCTGGTGGAGTGCGGTGACATCGCCGACCCCGGCGACATCGACACCCCGGAGGACCTGTCGCGGCTCGGCGGCCCGTGAGCCCCGCACGGGCGGACGCCCCCGGCGTCAGCGCCCGCGACGGCCCGGCTCGGCCTCCCTGTCCCGGTCGGCCTCCGCGTCCCGCCCCTTCGGCGCCCGCCGCTTGCCGCCCCCGGCGCGCAGCGCCCGCAGTACGACGAAGGCGACCACCGCGAGCACGGCCGCCCCGAGCACGACCTTGGAGTAGAGCCCCACGTACTCGGTGATCCGGTGCCACTGCGCGCCGAGCCCGTACCCGGCGAGGATGAAGATGCTGTTCCACAGCAGGCTGCCGAGCCCCGTCAGCACCAGGAACACGGGCAGCCGCATCCGCTCCACGCCGGCCGGGACCGAGATCAGGCTGCGGAAGATGGGGATCATGCGCCCGAAGAACACCGCCTTGGTGCCGTGCCGCGCGAACCACGCCTCCGTCTTCTCGATGTCCGAGACCTTCAGCAGCGGCAGCTTCGCCGCCAGCGCGACGGTGCGCTCCCGGCCGAGGACCGCGCCCACCCCGTAGAGGGCGAGGGCCCCGACGAGCGAGCCGACCGTCGTCCAGATGATCGCGGCGACCAGGCTCATCCCGCCCTTGTGCGCGGTGAAGCCCGCCAGCGGAAGGATCACTTCGCTGGGGAGCGGCGGGAAGAGGTTCTCCAGCGCGATGGCGATACCAGCGCCGACCGCGCCCAGAGAACTCATGAGGCCGGTGGCCCATTCTTCGATCATGCGGCAAGCCTAAGAACACCGGCTGTGCGGCGCCAAAGTGCTCTCCGTACATTCCCTGTGCGGCCGACCGCAGCTCCGGGGTGCGGAGAACCGCAGTACGCGCGGGCGGCACGCGCGGCTAGCGTGATGGCATGCGAGGGGTGCTGCGCCGTGGCGCGATGACCGCGGCCGGTGTGGCGACAGGGACCGCGACGGCCGTCGTGGAGCTGGTCTTCCTGCTGGTCGTGGGGGTGTCCTGGCTGCCGCGGCGGGCCGTGCCCGCGCCCGTGCTGCGCGGCGCCGAGCGGCTGGTGCGCCTGGAGCGGCGCAGGCTCGCGCGGTACTTCGCGGTGGAGGCGGGCTCGGACGAGGCACCGGCGCGTGCGCTGCACTACCTCGCGGCCCGCTGGACGGCGGGGCTGCTCGGCGGCCTGGTGCTGGCGACGGTCGTGGCGGGCGCGCTCTACGGCACCGTGCTCACCTGGGTGTGGATCTTCTCCCCCGTCGACGACCCGTGGACGCTGGTCTCGTCCGACGTCGGCGGCCTGTTCCTGCTCTTCCTCGGCGTGCAGGGCATGTACGCGGTGGTCTCGCTGGAGGACCGTCTCGCGCGGCGCTTCCTGGGGCCGAGCGAGCAGGAGCTGCTCCAGCGGCGGATCTCCGAGCTGGCCGCGAGCCGCGCGGCCGTCGTGGAGGCGGTGCACGACGAGCGGCGCCGCATCGAGCGGTATCTGCACGACGGCCTGCAACAGCGGCTGGTGGCCCTGGGCATGCTGCTGGGCCGGGCCAGGCGCGCGGAGGGCGGTGAGGACAGTGCCCGCTCCTCGCTGCTGCTGCGCCAGGCGCACGAGGAGAGCCGCCGGGCGCTGGAGGAACTACGGGAGGTGGCCTGGAGGGTGTATCCGTCGGTGCTGGACGAGGCGGGGCTGCGCGCGGCCCTGGAGACGGTGGCGGAGCGCTCGGGCGGGATGCCCGTGCGCCTGGAGTACGGCTTGACGGAGGAGCCGGGGGACGCCGTCCGTACGGCGGCGTACTTCGTGGTGTGCGAGGCGGTGACGAACGCGGTCAAGCACGCGGGCGCCTCCGGGGTGACGGTGCGGGTCCGGCAGGAGAACGGGAGGCTCAGCGTGCGGGTGGAGGACGACGGGTGCGGCGGTGCCGACCCCTCGGCGGGCGGCGGGCTGCTGGGCCTGGCCCGCAGGCTGGCGGCACTGGACGGCACCCTGACCGTGACCAGCCCGCCCGGCGGGCCCACGGCCGTGACGGCGGAGCTGCCGTGCGCGTAGTGCTGGCCGACGACTCGATCCTGCTGCGCGAGGGCCTGGCGCGGCTGCTGGCCGACGAGGGCCATGAGATCACCGCCGCCGTCGGGGACGCGGAGGCGCTGCTGAAGGCGGTGGCGGCCGATCCGCCCGACGTGGCGGTGATCGACGTACGGATGCCGCCCACCCACTCCGACGAGGGGCTGCGCGCGGCGCTGCGCATCCGCGAGGCGTGGCCACGGGTGGGGGTGCTGGTGCTGTCGCAGTACGTGGAGAAGCGGTACGCGGCCCGGCTGCTGGGCGAGAACTCGGAGGCCGTCGGCTATCTGCTGAAGGACCGGGTCGTCGAGATCGACGAGTTCCTGGACGCGCTGGAGCGGGTGGGCGCGGGCCGTACGGCCTTCGACCCCGAGGTCGTACGGCAGTTGGTCGCGCGCAGCACCCACACCGATCCGCTCCAGCGGCTGACCCCGCGCGAGCGCGACGTGCTGGACCTGATGGCGCAGGGGCACACGAACGCGGCCATCGCGGAGCGGCTCCATGTCTCGCGGAGCGCCGTCGAGAAGCACAGCAACGCGCTCTTCGACAAGTTGGGGCTCGCGAGCGGTGAGGGCTACAGCCGACGGGTACTCGCGGTGCTGCGGTACCTCGGTTCGTGACCGGCCCCAGGGCGGCTCCGGCCGCGTGCTGTGACGAGGGTGGCACTGCGCGCCACCGCGCGGCACTCTCGGCCCGTGTGAGATATCTCGACGTCAACAAACTATTGAAGTTCCACTATGAGGAAACTACTCTCCACTGGTCAGAAGCGCCCGCACGCGCCGACGGCGTCCGGCGCCGTGTTCCGGGGTACCGCGGACGGCGCGGCACCCCGTGCCGCGACGCAGCGAACCGGCGGCCGTAAGGCACCGCCCGATGAAGGAGTGACACACCATGTCCGCACCAGCGCCGTCCCCGCTGGCCATCGTCGACGCAGCGCCCGTGGAGCGTCAGGGGGAGGTGCTGACCGACGCCGCCCTCACCTTCCTGGCCGAGCTGCACCGCCGGTTCACGCCGCGCCGTGACGAGCTGCTGGCCAAGCGCGCCGAGCGCCGGGACGAGATAGCCCGCACCTCCACGCTGGACTTCCTCCCGGAGACCGCGCACATCCGCGAGGGCGACTGGCAGGTGGCGCCCTCTCCCGAGGCGCTCGACGACCGCAGGGTGGAGATCACCGGTCCGACCGACCGGAAGATGACCATCAACGCGCTCAACTCCGGTGCCAAGGTGTGGCTCGCCGACTTCGAGGACGCCTCGGCCCCCACCTGGGAGAACGTCGTCGGCGGCCAGCTCAACCTCATCGACGCCTACGAGCGCCGCATCGACTTCACCGACGAGCGCTCCGGCAAGTCGTACGCGCTGCGCCCCGCCGATGAGCTGGCCACCGTCGTGACCCGCCCGCGCGGCTGGCACCTGGACGAGCGCCACCTCCAGCTCGACGGGAAGCCGGTGCCCGGAGCGCTCGTCGACTTCGGCCTCTACTTCTTCCACAACGCGCAGCGCCTGCTCGACCTCGGCAAGGGCCCGTACTTCTACCTGCCCAAGACCGAGTCGCACCTCGAGGCGCGGCTGTGGAACGAGGTGTTCGTCTTCGCGCAGGACTACTGCGGCATACCCCAGGGCACCATCCGCGCCACGGTCCTGATCGAGACGATCACCGCTGCGTACGAGATGGAGGAGATCCTCTACGAGCTGCGCGACCACGCCTCCGGGCTGAACGCGGGCCGCTGGGACTACCTGTTCTCGATCGTCAAGAACTTCCGCGACGGCGGCGAGAAGTTCGTCCTCCCCGACCGCAACGCCATCACCATGACGGCGCCGTTCATGCGCGCGTACACCGAGCTGCTCGTGCGCACCTGCCACAAGCGCGGCGCGCACGCGATCGGCGGCATGGCGGCCTTCATCCCCAACCGGCGGGACCCCGAGGCCAACGAGAAGGCCATGGAGAAGGTCAGGAACGACAAGGACCGCGAGGCGGGCGACGGCTTCGACGGCTCCTGGGTCGCCCACCCCGACCTGGTGCCGATCGCCAAGAAGTCCTTCGACGCGGTGCTCGGCGACCGTCCGAACCAGAAGGAAAAACTGCGCGAGGACGTGCACGTCACCGCCGCCGACCTGATCGCCGTCGACACACTGGAGGCCAAGCCCACCTACGACGGGCTGGTCAACGCCGTGCAGGTCGGCATCCGTTACATCGAGGCGTGGCTGCGCGGCCTGGGCGCCGTCGCCATCTTCGGCCTGATGGAGGACGCGGCGACGGCCGAGATCTCGCGCTCGCAGATCTGGCAGTGGGTCGACGCGGGCGTCGTCCTCGACAACGGCGAGAAGGTCACCCCCGAGCTGGTCCGCGAGGTCGCTGCCCGGGATCTCGCGGAGATCCGCGAAGAGGTCGGCCAGGAGGCGTTCGACGGCGGCCAGTGGCAGCAGGCGCACGACCTGCTGCTGCGGGTGGGTCTCGACGAGACCTACGAGGCGTTCCTGACGCTGCCCGCCTACGAGCAACTGCGGGGCTGAGCACCGCACGCATCGGCACAAGAGCGCGCCGTGGCACGGGAGGACTCCCGTGCCACGGCGCGTTTCGCTGTGTCGAGGTCCCCGTCGAAGCGCTCACGCGTGGGATCGGACCGGGGGGTGGCTGGGCGAGCAGGGCCGGGCGGAGAAAGAGCTATGGCAAACCACGAAGCATGAACGGCACGGATTCGCTCGGCATCACTCGGGCGGCGTCACTCGGGCGAGAGGGCTCAGACGAGCCAGAGCTGACGGACGGACTTGCCGTCACGCGACTTCAGCAGAACCTCACTGCCATCGGCCGTCTCCCGTTCCACCAGATCGAGGAGCGCGACCGCTCGCCTGACCGTCTCCGTGATCGAGATCCCCTTGTGCTCCTTGTACCACCGCAGCCTCGCAGCCGTGTCTTCATTGATGTTCACACTGAGTCGGGTGATCGATGGCTCGGACTGCGTCCTCACCGCGGCATCGGTATCAGTCGAATTCTCGGGCATGCCAAGGCTCCTTGAATAGAGGTGTCGCTCACGCAGACCTGGACACGGCAAAGTCCGGGCTTCACCTCTCAGCGTCGATGCCGGAGGCCCCCGAACGGCTCTGTGTGAATGAGTCAGCGCCTTCCCGCACATATGACCGAAGCAACCGGCGACGGCCGGTCCCGCGTGGTCCCCCGCGAGGATGCGGTATCAGCGATGGCCCAACCGGCCCATCGGGCGAGATCAAGGGCGCGTAAATGACCCATACGAAACTCCCCCCTACGCGGGCCGGGTGGAACCGGATACCGACATCATGCAGCGATGAACACCCGATGTCAAGGGAATCATCACGGCAGGCACATCGAGTACGCATCCGATGTGTACCCAGTACACCTCGTTTCCACACTGGATGTGGAAAATGATCACATCACATGTGCTACGATCTGGCCCAAGCGCCGCTTGGGTGCCTACGAGCCGCTCTGGCCGGGCCCCATCGGTGGCGACCATCGGAGGGGGCACCCTGCATGGCGACCGATCAGAACTCCGCATTCGAGGTACTGCACAACGGTGCCTGGCGGTTCGTCACGCCATTTCAGGAGTGGCACAACGAACGAGTTCACGTGCGGACTCTCGAACGGGCCTCACGTGAAAGGGAGCTGGCCACTCAGAACAGCGTCACCGCCATACTCGTGAAACACCAGGGACAGCGGAAGGGAAAGGGCGAGTTCGAAGAGGACTTCCCACCACCCGCGCACGAGGAAACCTGCGGTTTCGGTCCACCGCGCCCCGTGCGTATCTGCATGTGCCGGCGAGGTGAGCACGAGTGACCACAGCGGACCGCCCTCCCCCGCCCACCGTCCCCACCGTCCTGTGGGAGGACGAAATCCCCTCGACGGACGAGAGTTTCCTGCGCATCGGCCCCGAGGTCCCCCTGCCGCACAGCCGCGAAGAGGACGAATAGCACGTGGACACATTCGCGGAGGACGAAGTGCCCGACAGCGGCGCCGTCTATCTCCTGAGAACACCGGTAGGCCGGACCCCGGACGACAGCAGGGGCGCCACGGACTCCACGGACCCGCTCGCGGAGGAATTCGTCGAGGACGAGGATCCCGCACCCCCGTCCCGCGCTGCCGTGCGCGAGGGAAAACCGCAGAAGATCCTCGACGAGACGCGCCGCACACTGGCGGTCGGCATGCTGTGGCTCGTCGCGGCCATCGCTCTGCTGCCCACGCTCGCCCTCGTCCTCGCGCACTGGACCCACTTCAGCATCGAGGCGTACCGCGAACTGAGCCTCGTGTTCACCCCGGTCGTGGCCCTCGCCAGCGCCGCCTTCGGCTTCTTCTTCGCGAGCGACGAGCGACGCCCGTTCTAGGGGCTGTCAGTCCTCGTCGGCGATGAAGTCCGCTATCGCGGCGGCGACGGCTTCGGGCTGCTCGTCGGGGATGAAGTGCCCGGCGCCGGGCACGACGACGCGGGTGGTGTGGTCGGCCCACGGGCTGATGGAGGCCGCCATGTCCGGAATGGAGCCGTGGCTGCTGGAGATCCCGAGGACCGGCACGGTCAAGTGCCGCCGATCGAGCGCCTCGCGGTTCTTGCGCGCCGACTCCGCGGCGTCCCGGTAGTACGCGAGGGAAGCGCGCAGACCGCCGTCGGCGGCGACGGCCGCCGCGTAGTGGTCGATCTCGGCGTCGTCGAACGTGCCGGGAGACAGGGTCTTCGCCCTCAGGAACCAGCCGACGTACTCGCGCTCGCGGCCTGCGAGCAGCGTCTCGGGCAGGTCGGGCACGGTGTGGAACGCGAAATGCCAGGTCTTCCACGCGCGGTCCGGGTCGGTGGGAATCGCCTCCGGGAGGGTGATACCGGGAATTCCGGCATCGAGCAGAGCGACCCGGCGCAGCCGGCTCTCGAAGTTGAGGGCGAGGGAGAAGGCGACCCAGGCGCCGACGTCGTGGGCGGCCAGGGAGTAGGACGACACCCCGAGCGCCCGCACGGCGGCGTGGACGTGCGCGGCGACCGTGTGCGTGTCGTAGCCGCGCTCCGGGCGCTCGGAGTGGCCCTGGCCCGGCAGGTCGAGCGCGATGACGTGGAACCGGCGGGTGAGGCCGGGCATCACCTTTCGCCAGGCCCACCAGGTCTGCGGGAATCCGGCGAGCAGGACGACGGCCGGGCCGTCGGGGCGTCCGCCTTCGACGGCATGGAGGCGGACGCCGTCCGCGTCGACCCAGCGGTGGGTGAATCCGTCCAGCTGCCGCAGGGGCAGGTCGCGGACGGGGTTGTCGCTTTCGGAGGCGTGCGGGGTGCTGGTTGCCTGGCTGGTCACGGGGACCCTCCATCGGTGTCACGTGTGCGGTCGGGGCGGTGTGGCTGACGGCGGGCGGCGGTCATGACCACGCTTGAAGACTACACATCTTGAACCGATCAGTTCAAGATAGAATGGCGCACGACACAGCACGGACCATCGACGCGACGGCAAGGAAGTACCGCGTGGCAGGCAAGAAGCAGTTCGACATGGACACGGCGCTCGACGCCGCGATGATCCAGTTCTGGCGCGACGGCTACGCCGACACCTCACTGGACGACTTGTCCCGGGCGACCGGCCTGAACCGCAGTTCCATCTACTCCTCCCTCGGCGGCAAGGACACGCTCTTCCTGCGCTGCCTGGATCTCTACGCCGCGCGCTACGGCGCGAAGTACGACGCCGCCCTGTCGTGTGCGGCCTCGGAACCCGTTGCCGCCGTCCGCGCGTTCTTCGACGTCACCCTCGACCGCATCGCCGATCCCGGACTGCCCGACGGATGTCTGATCGCCCAGTCGGCCATGGCGGTCCCCGTGCTGAGTCCGGCCGTCGCGGAGCACGCCAAGCAGGCGCTCGGCTCCCAGCGCCTGCGCCTGCTCAACGCGCTCAAGACCGGCCGGCTGACCGACCAGGAGGCCGAGGGCTTCGCCGTACACGCGGCGGCCGTGAACCAGTCGCTCGCCGTCATGAGCAGGGCGGGGGCCAGCCCGGCGCAGCTCCTGGCCATCGTGGACGTGACCGTGGACGCGCTGTCGCGGGCGTTGCGCGCGTAACGGCCCGCCCCCGTCCCTGCCTCCGCCCCGCTCCGCTCACGTCACCGTCACGGGGTGGCGGATCACCGCGTCGAAGAGGTAGCCCTGCTCGTTGTGGACCGAGGTCGCGGGCTGGGTCGTACCGCGTACGTCCGTCGCGCGGGCCAGCAGCCGCGTACGGCCCTTCGCCGTGGGGCGCCAGCTCACCGACCAGCGCGACCAGTTGTCGGCCCGGGGCCGGTCGAGCAGCCGCGCGGGCGCCCAGTGCGCGCCGTCGTCCGTGCTGACCTCCACCCCGGCGATGCCCCCGCCGCCCGACCAGGAGCGGCCCGTGAGGAGGTGGGTGCGCCCCGCGCGCAGCTCGGCGTCCAAGGGCAGTTCGAAGGCGCTCTTCAGCGTCTGCCGGGTCAGCGGGGCACTGCCCTCCGGCGGGTAGGCGGACCCGAACAGCCGGTAGAGGACGGTGTTCCACGGCGAGTACAGCGGCTCGGCCGACACCTCGATGTCGCCCACCCACTTCACCGACGCGATCCCCACCCAGGAGGGCGCCAGGACGCGGACGGGGAAACCGTGGTCGTACGGGAGGGGCTCCCCGTTCATCTCGTACGCGAGGAGCACGTCGTCCAGCGCCTTCGCCACCGGCATCGGCCTGCGCACCCGGCCGTAGGACGTGCCGTCGTCCGTCACATACGCGTCGTCCAGGCCGCGCGGCATCACGTCCACGGCGCGCCGGGTGATCCCGGCCCTGCGCAGCACCTCCCCGAGCCGCACCCCGCGCCAGCGGGCGTTGCCGACGGCGCCGGTGCCCCAGGGGGTGCCGGAGACGGGCTCGCCCTGCTGGGTGGCGTAGAAGCTGCGGGCGTTGCCCGCGCACTCGACGAACGCGCCGCACTCGGTGGCGGGCAGCGCGCGCAGCTCGTCGAGCCCGAACTCCCGCTCACCGCCGTCCAGCCCGCTGCCCCACACGCGCAGGCTCCAGGTGGCCGGATCGAGGACGGGCGTGGAGGTGTGGTTGCGAACGAAGAAACGGTCGGCCGGTGTGTGCGGGCCCGTACCGCGCAGGGCCTGGAAGCGCGTCTCGGCGTTGGTGCCGTGGACGGTGAACAGGTCGGGAGGCAGCGGCTTCACGATGCCGGGGGCTGCGGCGGGGCGCGCCGTGGGGACGTCGGGGGCGGCCTGAGCTGCGGCGACGGCCGGGGACGGCAACGCCGTCGGCAGCGCGACGGCGGCACCGGCCGCCGCGCCCAGCCTCAGCAGATCGCGCCGCGCGACGCCCTCGGCGCGGGCCTCGCCCGCCAGCCACTGGCGGAGTCTGCTGCGGTCGTAGGCACCTTCGTCGACAGGAGTCCTGGGGAACCGTGACATGGAGTCGATGATGGCGCCGGGGACCGCCGGAAACCATTGAGACAGCGTGAACTTCACGCCGTTCTGACCCGGTCCTGGCATGCGGGGCGCGGCGCGCCGGAGGCCGCTGCGCTGACGGGACGTTGACGCGACGCCCGCTAGACCTCGGCCCCCTCCAGCGCGCCGCTCCTGGGCCGGTCCGACCAGGCGCGGCGCATCCGCCTCACCATGCGGTCGGCCACTTCGGGGTGGCGGGCCGCGAGGTCGTGGCGTTCGCCGGGGTCCTCGCGCAGGTCGTACAGCTCGACGTCCCACTCGTCGTCCGGCACCAGGCGGTCCCGCCCCGGAGCGAAGCGGACCGCCTTCCAGTCGTCCTGCCGCAGCGCCTCGCAGACCGTGTTGCCGCGCCCCTTGTCGACGGCGTCGGCCCGGGGCGTGCTGATGGGGTCGTTCCGGTACCAGTAGAGGTACGAGTGCGACTTCGGGGTGCCCCTGGACCCGTCGATCAGCGGCGCGGCCGACAGCCCGTCGATGCCGCCGGGGGCCCGCGCCCCGCCCAGGTGCGCGAGGGTGGGCAGCATGTCGATGAGCGGCGTCGGGCGGTCGCTGCTGCCGCCCGCCGCGATACGGCCGGGCGACCAGGCGAGGAGCGGCACCCGGATGCCGCCCTCGTAGAGGTTGCGCTTGTAGCCGCGCAGCGGCCCCTTCCCGACGAACAGGTCAGGGTCCGTGCCGCCCTCCTCGTGGGGCCCGTTGTCGCTGGTGAAGAGGAGGACCGTGTCCTTCTCGATGCCCTCGCGGCGCAGCGCGTCCACGATCATGCCGACCGTCGCGTCCAGGTGCCCGACCTGCGCCGCGTGCGCCTTGTCGGCCCGGCTCCAGCCCCGCTCCTCCTCGTACGCGGCGGCGTAGGGGCCCGAGTGCGGCGCGCGGCTCGGCGCGTGGGGCGAGTTCGGCGTGAGGTAGAGGAGGAACGGCTCGTCGGCGTGCCTGCGGATGAAGTCCAGCGCCCTGCGCCGGAACAGGTCGGGCGCGTAGGTGGTGCGCCGTTCCAGCGTGTTGCCGGGGAGCGAGGCGCGCTCGCCGTTGTCCCAGAGGTAGGCCGGGTAGTAGTCGTGGGCCTGGTGGTGCGTGAGGTATCCGTAGAACTCGTCGAAGCCCCGGCTGTTCGGGTGGCTGGGCTGGTCCGGCACCTCGGGCCCGAAGCCCCACTTGCCGACGCACCCGGTGCGGTAGCCGCGCTCCCTCAGCACCTCGGCGAAGGTGGTGTCGGCGTCGCCGAGCGCACCCTGGGCTCCGTTGAAGGGGTTCTGGCGGACGCGGGCGTGGCCCGCGTGCATGCCCGTCAGCAGGGAGCAGCGCGAGGGGGCGCAGACGGCGGCGGCCGCGTACGCCTGCGTGAACCGCATCCCCTCCGCCGCCACCTCGTCGAGGCGCGGGGTCTTGATGAGACGCTGCCCGTACGCGCCCAGCTCCCGCTGGCCCAGGTCGTCGGCGACGACGAGCACGATGTTGGGGCGGCGGCGGCCGAGCGGGTCGGCCTCGTACGGGCCTGAGCCGGAGCCTGGGCCCGGCGAACCGTCACCTCCGGTCATGGCCGCCACGGAAGCGGTGAGCCCGCCGAGCCCGAGTGCCGCCGCTGATCCGGCGAGAAACTGACGGCGGCTGGTGACGTTCAACGGAGGGACTCCTTCGGGCAACGTTCTGGTCGCCCATGTTCACGCATGTCCCTTGCCGGACGGTGAAGTTCCTGTGATTCGCCCTCACCCCGATGTCACCCTCCCGTGGCCCAAGGGTTCCCCGTGACGGGTGGTTCCGGAGGGGTGCTTACGAGAGGCCGAGGGGGCGCCGCGTCAGACGCCAGGTGCGGTGACGGGTCCCGTGGCGGTGGCGGTGGCGACCTCGGACGCGAGGCGGACGGCGAGGGCGCGCGCCAGCAGGACGGGGTGCCCGGGGCCGACGGCGGCGCACGCGGCGGCCCGCATCGCCTCGGTGTAACCGATGCAGTCCAGTACGAGCCACCTGCTGCCGCCCGCGACCAGCCGCCCGGCCGCCTCGGCGACACGTGCCGCCGCGTCCTCCCCGTACGGGTCCGCGGGCTCGACGCGCACCGGCCCCTCCAGCAGCCGCGCCCAGCGCCGCCCGACGTCCTCCCGCTGCGCGGGCAGCGGGCACACGATCCCGACCGGCTCGGCGCCCACGACGGCGCGCACGCCCTGCTGCACGAGCGGCTCGGCGTAGAGCAGGGGCCAGGCCGAGGGCACGGAGGGGAAGTTGCCGGTGCAGAGCAGCAGCGTGGCCCCGGCGCCGTCCGCCTCGCAGCGCGCGACGGCGTCCCGCATGCGCGGGGCGAGCGCGTCGTGCCCCAGCACGACGGACGAGCCGTCCCGCAGCCGCGAGATGAGGGGCGCCTCCCCCTCGACGGGTCCCACCTCACGACGCGTACGGTTCGCCTCCGCTTCAGTCCCGTCGAACCGGTCCAGGTCGAGCGCCCCGTGCTCGACCGCGCGCACCCCGGTGAGCAGCGGTGCGATGTCCCCGGTCAGGTCCGTCCTGGGCGCCTGCCCGATGGTGACCAGCCCCAGGAGGGGGTGGCCGGGCGTGGGCGCTGCGGCCGTACGGGAGGCGTCGGGTGCGGGCATGGGGCGGGGGCTCCTTCGCTTGGTGCGGGTGGACGGGAGTGAGGCGAGGCGGGGCGGGGGTGACGGCTGACGTTTGACGAAATCTGTTATCTGAAATCTGTTATCCGATAACTGACATCTGTTATCCGTCACATGAAAGCCGTCAGCCGTCACACCGCCTTGTAGATCTGGCTCACGTCGTTGATCGAGCTGCCCGCGACCAGACCGGCGCCGATCAGCGCGAGGTCGTTGTCCGCGGCTTCGCCCGCCGCGCGGACCTCCTCGCCCTCACTGTCACGGGTGGCGGCGGCCTGTTCGGCCTTGCGCCTGCGGTAGCGCCCGTAGACCACGCGGATCGCGAGTGCGGCCAGCACCAGCCAGCCCGCCTGCGGGGTCGCGACGAGCAGGCCCGTGGCGAGGAGGACGCCCATCTGCCGCGAGGAGCCGCCGAGCAGCTGGACCAGCGCGCCGGGGATCGCCCACAGCGCCATCATCGTGAGGGCGTGGCCGTCGGTGAGGCCCGCCTTGATGGTGTCGACGTAGACCTGTGCGACGGGCGGGACCCGGCCGTCGGAGAAGAACGGCTTCCAGGCGATCATCACGACCACGATGGCGACGGCGAAGCCGACGAGCTGCGCCAGGTACTGCTGGCGGCGCCCGGCCATCTCGTACGGGTGCCAGGGCACGGCGCCCTTGCGCAGCAGCCATCCGGCCTTGAAGTCGAAGCCGACGTCGGCGAAGGCGGGCCCGGTGGAGGCCGCGTAGCCGACCAGCAGCGCGAGCGGCACCATCGGGATGCCCAGGACGAGCCCGAGGATCAGGAAGATCAGGGTGACGGCGAAGGCGGGGAACCAGCCGGAGTGCATGGCGGCCAGTCCGACGATGAGCTGGTGCACCAGCGCAGCGAACCCGGCGAGCACCACCCAGCCGACGAGTCCGGCGCCGCTCATGTCGGCGGTGACGCCGCCGATGAGGGCGATGAGGACGGCGCCGACGAGGAAGAGGACGAGGCCCTCCAGGAGGCCGCGGCGCAGGCGTCGGGCGTCGACGGTGCGGGACGAGGCGTCGAACGTGTCGGGGGCGCCGGGCCCCGCACCCACGCCCGCTCCCGCACCGGCACCCGCCTTCGCCTTCGCGGCCTTGCGCCCCTTGCGGTCACGCATCATCAGGACGGCCTGCACCAGGGCCACCAGGCCCGCGCCGATCATGACGCCGTGCGGCACGTAGTTGGCGGCGAGGTCCACGTCCAGGACGGTCGGCGCGTACTGCGCCACCAGCAGGCCGACCCCGAACATCAGCAGGGCCCAGATGTTGCCGAGGAACGCCACGCCCGCCGCGCTCATCGGCAGCTTGAAGAGCGAGCCGACGAAACCGATGACGGCGCTGACGCCGAGGAGCCTGGCCTTGTGGCCGCCCTCGTCGCCCGCCTTGATCGTCTCGGCCGCCGCGATGCCCGCTGGCCACGCGGCGGAGGCGGGCAGCAGTCGGGAGTCGAAGACGCGGTAGAGCACCCAGCTGTCGACGGCGAGCCCGATGACGGCGCCGCCCAGCATCGGCCACACCAGGTCGGGCCGTCCGAGGAGGAAGGGGACCGCGATGGGTGTGATGAGGGAGTTGGCGGCGGCGAAGGTGGAACCCGAGATCGCGGACTGCACCAGGTTCTGGCGCTGCGGATCGCGCATCCGCGACAGCGCGGCGAACGAGATGCGCCCGATCAGCATGGCGATGAGGGCGCCGATGACCGAGGTGTTGGGCGCGATGCCGAGGGTGGTGATCAGCACGAGGCCGATGACCGAGCCGAGCACGGAGAGCACGATCGTCACGACGAGCGTGACGGGCTCGAAGGCTCTGGGGTGGCGGCCCTCGGTGGGCGTTGCGGCCGGGGTGGCCGAGGTCTGACTCATGGGGAACTCCGTCGGCGGGAGTGGGGCTCGGCCCGGGCGCTTCGCTGGGTCCAGGCGGGGTGTGTGTAGCGGTCGGAGACCAGGGTGGGAACCGGGATCGGTCCGGGGCCGGGGCCCCAGTCGATCACCCGGGCCGCGCGGGAGCGGCCAACCAGGCCGGTGCCGGCCGGGCGCGCGACCCGTGGGGGCCGTCGGCCGGGAGGACCGTGGCCCGTCCGGGCCGTCGGAACCGTCGAGAGAACCGGAAGGACCGGGAGGACCAGAAGGACCGGGAGGACCGGAAGGACCGGGAGGACCAGAAGGACCGGGAGGACCGGGAGGACCGGGAGGACCGTCGGGCCGGGCCGCCGCAGGGGGGGGCCGCGGCGGCCCGGCCGTCTCAGCCCTCGGCTCCGGCGGAGGACTGGAGCCGGGTCATGTCGCCGTACAGTCCGACGAGGCGGGCGAACTCGTCGGCGTCGTGGAAGCGGACCACGCCCCGCCCGAACTCCTTCGCCGTCTCGGTCGCGAACCGTCCGGCCGCCGCGATGTCGGTCTCGTGGCTGGCGCCCGTCGCGCAGCCCGCGACGGCGCTGCCCGTCGTCAGCGCGAGGCCGACGACGGGTGCGTCGGTGGCCACGCACGGCTGCATGATCGAGTTGATGTGGTGCACGCCGTTGCCGTACGGGGTGATGTCCTGCGTGGTGATCGGGAGGACGTGCGCCGCCTCGCCCGTGACCGTCTCCAGCACCCCGAGCAGGTCGTCGCTGACGCGCAGGATCCAGCCCTCCTTGACGGTGGGCGAGAGGGCGATGCCGCGGTGGTTGAGCAACCGGTTGCCCTTGGTGGTGTCGATGGAGACGACGGCGTCCATGGCCGGGTCGATCTCCTCGCGGTTGCAGTCGAGGATCGACACCGGAGAGTCCATGAAGGGCACCGGGTCGTGGGGGCGCGTGGGCGCGTCCGGGCACACGTGGGTGCTGAGGACGACGTCGCCTTCGAGGACGTCGCCGCGCCCGTACATGTCGAGCAGCTTGGCAGCGGCCGAGAGCGCGGCGACCGCGCCGTCCGCGTCGGAGACGATGCCGACGCGCTCGGGGCGCGCCCCGACGCCGCCGAGCCGGCCGAGGATGCCGAGGGTCGGCGCGTCGCCGCCCGCGAGCTTGCCGCGGCTGCCGGGGACGACGACCTTGACGAAGTCGGTGCCGCCCTGGGCCCCCTCGACGCGGGTGACGGTGATCTCGGGCTTCGCGGCGGGGGTCCCGCCTGAGACGCCGTCGGCCGTCTCCGCCGCCGTCTCCAGTACGGACCGGAGGTGGTCCGCGAGGAGAGCGCCGCTGGTGCGCGGCCGGTCGAGGAGTTCGATCACTTCGAGGACGTGCTTGAGCACGGGGGCTCCTTGGTGCGCGGTGGTGCGGGTCCGGGGAGCGGCGGAGGTGTACGTCCGGGGCTCCCCCGACGTCCCGGAGGCCACGGAGTCACGGAGGCCCGCCGACCCGGCGTTTTCAGCAGAGTGCCCCTGGCGTTTCCCTCACAGCAACCTTTTCTCTATATCAGAGAAGCCGTTTCATATACCGGTAGGCTGCTTCCCGTGACCACAGAACGAGCGCCCCTTCAGACCGCCGACCGCGCCCTTCAGGTCCTGCTCGCGTTCTCGCAGGACCGGGACGAGTGGGGCGTCACCGACCTCGCGGCCGAGTTCGGCTGGGACAAGTCCGTGGCGCAGCGGCTGCTCGCCTCGCTCTCCCACCGCGGCTTCCTGGTCTCCGACGAGGTGACGCGCCGCTACCGCCTGGGCCCCGCCGTCTGGCACATGGCCACGGCGTGGGAGCGGCACGGCGGCATGGCCGGGCTCGTGCGGCCCGCCCTGCGCGAGCTGGCGGCGGCGAGCGGGGTCACCGCGCTGTTCGCCGTGCCCGACGGCGCGCACATGCGGTGCGTGGAGTCGGCGGACGGCACCTCGGGGCCGCTGCGCGTGTACCGGCTGGCCGACGAGCTGTATCCGGCACACGCAGGGGCGACCTCGCGCGCGTACTTCGGGATGCTCACGCCCGGCGCGCGGTCCGGGCTGCTCTACGGGCGCCCGATGGCCCGGTTCAGCGAACTGACGGTCACGGACCCGGAGCGTCTGGAGGAGCTGATGGGCCGGGTCCCCGCGGACGGTTACGCGTACTCCGAGGGCGAGTACGATCCCGCGACGGCGGGCCTGGCCGTGCCCGTCCTCGTCCGCGCGCAGCCCGTGGCCTCGCTCTCCCTCGTCGGGCCGCACGAGTCGCTGGACGGGCCGCGCGAGGAACTGCTCAGGCCGCTGCGCTCGGTGGCCGAGGGCCTGGGCGAACTGCTCACCCCGCGCAGCGCTGCCCGGGCACGGCGCCCGTGACGCGCGTCGCGGCACGCGTAACCCCCGCGCACACGGGGCACCACCAGCACCACGAAAGCCCACCCGCCACCACCAACTCACCGCACCAACCGCACAGCCCAGCACGACCCGCACAACCCGCACAACCCGCACGACGAAAGGCGACCGACATGAAGCTGCTCCTGCTCTCCAACTCCACCGCGCCCGGACACGGTTACCTGGAGCACGCGCGCGAGGTGATCGCGGAGCATCTGCGGGGCGTGGAGGAGCTGCTGTTCGTCCCGTACGCACTGGCCGACCACGACGGCTACACCGCCAAGGTGACCGCCTTCATGGAACCCCTCGGCATCCGTGTGCGCGGCGTCCACACGGGCGAGCCCGGGCAGTTGGCCACGGAGGCGGAGGCGGTGTTCGTCGGCGGGGGCAACAGCTTCCGGCTGCTCAAGTCGCTCCAGACGCGCGGTCTGCTGGAGGCGATACGGGCGCGGGTGACGGCGGGCGCCCCGTACATGGGCTCCAGCGCGGGCACCAACATGGCGTGCCCGACGCTGCGCACCACGAACGACATGCCGATCGTCGCGCCGCTGTCCTTCGAGAGCCTGGGGCTGATCCCCTTCCAGATCAACCCGCACTACCTCGACCCGTCCCCTGACACCTCCCACATGGGCGAGACCCGCGAGGAGCGCCTCACCCAGTTCCTGGAGGAGAACGACGTGCCGGTGCTCGGTCTGCGCGAGGGCACCTGGCTGCGACGGGAGGGCGAGCGCCTTGAGCTGGGCGGCGTGGCGGCGGGCGCCCGGCTCTTCACGTACGGCGCGGGCCCCGTCGAACATGTACCGGGCGCCGATCTGAGCCAGCTCCTCGCGGCCCCGGCCCGGTTCGACATCGGCGACGCGTAGACGCAGGCGACGCCGACGCCGACGCACGGGTGCCGGGCGAGCCGCTCAGGGCCCGTCCGGCACCCGTGCCGAGGCGGCAGCCTCAGCGCGGCGCGGGCGCCGGAGTCGCCGCCGCCCCTGCCTCAGCGCCCGCCTCCGCGGCCGGTTCGCGCTGGTGGGGGATCTCCCCGCCCGGTTCCATGGGCGCGGTGACCTCGTCCGCCTCGCGCCGCTTGCCGATGTGGTTGAAGACCAGGTTGAGCACGATCGCGGTGACGCAGCCCGTGGAGATGCCCGAGTCCAGGATGATCTTCGCGCTCTCGGGGAACGCGTGGTAGAACTCCGGCGCCGTGATCGGGATGATGCCGACAGCCAGCGAGACGGCGACGATGAGGACGTTGTTGTCGCGGTCCAGGCCCGCCTTGACCAGGGTCTGGATGCCGCTGGCCGCGACGGACCCGAAGAGCACGACGCCCGCGCCGCCCAGCACCGGCTGCGGAACGGTGGCGATCAGCGCGGCGGCCAGCGGACACAGCCCCATCAGGACGAGCAGTCCGCCACCGGCCGCGACCACGAAGCGGCTGCGGATGCGGGTCATCGCGACGAGGCCGATGTTCTGCGCGAAGGCGCTGCACATGAAGCCGTTGAAGAAGGGGCTGACGAACGAGCCGAGGGTGTCGGCGCGCAGGCCCGCCGCGATGGTCTTCTCGTCGGAGGGCTTGTCGACGATCTCGCCCAGCGCGAGCATGTCGGCCGTCGACTCGGTCATCGAGACGAGCATGACGACGCACATCGAGACGATCGCGGCCAGCGCGAACTGCGGGGCGCCGAAGTGGAACGGGGTGGGGAAGCCGATCACGTCGGCCTGCTGGAGCGCGGCGAAGTCCGTGATGCCGACCGGAATCGCGATCAGCGTGCCCACCACGAGCCCCAGCAGCACCGCGATCTGCTTGAGGAAGCCGCGTGTGAAGCGGCGCAGCAGCAGCACGATGACGAGGGTGACGGCGGCCATGGCGATGTTCTTGCCGTCGCCGTAGTGCGGGTCCTGCTCGTTGCCGCCCTGGGCCCAGTTGAAGGCGACGGGCATCAGCGAGATGCCGATCAGGGTGATGACGGTGCCGGTGACCACGGGTGGGAAGAACCGCACCAGCTTGCTGAACCACGGCGCTACGACAAAGCCGAGTGCCCCGGCCACCATCGTCGCGCCGAATATCACGGGGAGCGCGTTCTCCGGGCCCTCGGACTTGTTGATCGCCAGCATGGGCGCGACGGAGGCGAAGGTGACGCCGTTGACGAAGGGCAGCCTGGCGCCGATCTTCCAGACGCCGAGGGTCTGGAGGAGGGTGGCGATGCCCGCCATGAAGAGGCTGGCGCCCGTCAGGAACGTCAGCTCGGTGACGGACAGCCCGACGGCAGCGCCGATCACCAGGGGCGGGGCCACGACGCCCGCGTACATGGCCGCCACGTGCTGGAGGCCGGTGGTGGCGAGCTTCAGCGGCGGCAAAGACCGGTCGACCGGATGTTTTTCAGCCGCTGCTTCGGCTCCTTCCACGGGCGCGGGCTCCTCCGGAGCCGTCCCGTCGTCGTGCGATCCCGCTGCCTTCTTGCCTTGCGAGCCTTGCGATATGAACCTGGGCGGCTTGGCCACTGCGGTCCTCCTGTCGATGTCAGTGCCGTCGGTGCGGCACCCGCTTTCAGGGAGGTGGTGCGTCGTGCAAGGTCGTGCTCGGTGTGCGGTGTGCCGTTGCGCCCGGGTCGTGCCGGACCGCCCCGGGGGCGTGAAGTTTTGGGCCACGCCCCCGGGTACGGCGTCTGAGCATCCCGCTCGGCTGCTCAGACCCCGGCCGGGAGCCGTCCCTCCCGGCCGGAGATCACTGGGGTGGTGCCGGTCCGTCGTTCCGTACCGTCAGCGCGCGGGGTTTCCGGCGCGTGGACGGACGGCTACGTTCCTGCTAACCGGCGTCCTCGGCGATACGGGCGAGGCGCCGTGCCTCGTCCCGCGCGCCGCGTGCGATGTCGTCTTCGTCCGCCCTCGTGAGGCGGCCGTCCTCCACCACGGGGAGGCCGCCCACCAGCGAGAGCGTGACGGGGGCCGCCGCGCCGAAGACGAGCGCGGTGACCGGGTCGGCGATGGTGGAGTGGCCGATCCCGTCGAGCTTCCAGAGCACCAGGTCGGCGAGCTTGCCCGGCTCCAGCGACCCGGTCTCCTCCTGGCGGCCCAGCACCTGCGCCCCTCCGTAGGTCCCCAGGCGCAGCGCCTGACGGGCGTTCAGCGCCTTCTCCTTGTGGGGGCCGAGGCGGTTGACGAGCAGCGCGTTGCGCAGTTCGGTGTGCAGTTCGCCGGACTCGTTGGAGGCGGTGCCGTCCACCCCGAGGCCGACGGGGACGCCCGCCGCGAGCATGTCGGGGACGCGGGCGATCCCGGCCGCGAGGCGCGCGTTGGAGGACGGGCAGTGCGCGACGCCCGTGCCGGTACGGGCGAAGGCGGCGATGTCCGAGTCGTTCATGTGGACGCAGTGCGCCATCCACACGTCGTCGCCGAGCCACCCCGTCGACTCGAAGTAGTCGGTGGGGCCCATGCCGAACAGTTCCTTGCAGAACTGCTCCTCCTCGGCCGTCTCGCTGCCGTGCGTGTGCAGGCGCACCCCCTTGCGGCGGGCGAGTTCGGCGCCCTGCCTGAGCAGATCCGTCGATACGGAGAAGGGCGAGCAGGGGGCCACGGCGACCTGCGTCATCGAGCCGAAGGAGGCGTCGTGGTAGGTGTCGATGGTCTCCTCGGTGGCGCTCAGCGCACCCTCCAGGGACTCGACGGCGAAGTCCGGCGGCAGCCCGCCGTCGGAGGTGCCCCGGTCCATGGAGCCCCGGGCGAGGGTGAAGCGGACGCCCATCTCGGAGGCCGCGCGGATGATGGCACCGGAGAGGTCGCCCGCACCGCGCGGGAAGACGTAGTGGTGGTCCATGGCGGTGGTGACACCGCCGCGGGCCATCATCGCCAGCGAACCGCGCGCGGCGGCGGCCACCATGGGCTCGTCGATACGGGCCCAGGTCGGGTAGAGGGCGACCAGCCAGTCGAAGAGGATGTGGTCGGTCGCCATGCCCCGGGTGATCCACTGGTAGAAGTGGTGGTGCGTGTTGACCAGCCCCGGGGTGACCAGGTGGCCCGTGCCGTCGACACGCCGTACGACGTTCGTCAGGCCCTCGGGTGCCTTGCCCGCACCGATGGATTCGATGCGGTCGCCCGCGACGACGACATGCCCGGAGGCGTACTCCGTGTCGCGTGCGTCGACGGTCGCGACGGCGCAGTTCTCGATGACGACGCGCTCGGTGACGCCGTCCCCGGTGTGCTCCGCGCCGCCTGCTCGCGCTGCTTGCTCTGCCATGGTGATTCCTCGTAACTCACTCGGGGGTGGGCACGGCAGGGCCCTAGGAGATTTGAGTGCCGGAGCCGGCAGGAGCAGCTGACAGGACTGCTCCGCCGTTCTTTCTCCGGGTGCCGAGATGGTGGAAGAACAGGTTGAGCACGACAGCGACCAGGGCACCGGCACTGATGCCTGACCCCAGGATGGTCTGTGCCCAGGCCGGGAAGTCCTCGTAGAAGGTCGGCGCGGCGAGCGGGATGATGCCCGCGCCCAGCGACACGGCGACGAGGATGATGTTGGAGCTGTCGTCCAGGCCCGCCTCGGAGAGGGTGCGGATGCCGCTGACCGAGATGGAGCCGAAGAGGACGATGCCCGCGCCGCCCAGCACCGGCATGGGGACGAGGTTGACGACGGCGCCCAGTACGGGGAAGAGCCCCAGGATCACCAGGGTTCCGCCCGCGACGGCGACGACGTAGCGGCTGCGCACCTTCGTCAGCGTCACCACACCCACGTTCTGCGCGAAGGCGCTGGTGGCGAAGGAGCCGAACACGGCGCCGACGACGGAGGCGATGCCGTCGGTGCGCAGTCCGCGGGTGATGGTGTGCCGGTCGCAGTCGCGTTCGCAGATCTTGCCCAGGGCCAGCATCCCGGCCGAGGACTCGGTCATCAGGACCAGCATCACGATGCACAGCGAGAGGATCGCCGCGGGCTGGAACTCGGGCGCGCCGAAGTGGAAGGGCTGCGGGATCGCCGCCACGGGTGCCTCGCTGATGGCCCCGAGGTCGGCCTTTCCGAACGGCACGGCGGCGAGCGTACCCGCGAACAGGCCGACGAGCAGGGCCACTTGGCGAAGAAAGCCGCGTCCGAAGCGCTGCACGACGAGAATGACGGCAAGGGTGAAGGCGGCCAGCGCGAGGTTCGGCATCGAGCCGAAGTCGGCGGCCTGCTTGTCCCCGCCCTGCGCCCACTCCACGGGCACCGGCATCAGCGAGACCCCGATCAGGGTGATGACGACGCCGGTGACGAGCGGCGGGAAGAAGCGCAGGAGCCGCCCGAAGAAGGGCCCGAGCAGCAGGCAGAAGAGCCCGGCGACCATGACGGCGCCCGTGATGGTGGGCAGTCCGTGTCCCGGTTCGGCCTGGCCCGCGATGGCGAGCATGGGCGCGATGCCGGCGGAGGAGGCCGCGTTGACGAAGGGGAGCCGGTTGCCGACGAAGCGGCCGAGGCCGAGCGTCTGGAGGAGCGTGGCGAGACCGGCGATGAAGAGGCTGGCGGCGATGAGGAGCGTCATGCCGCCGGAGTCGAGGCCGCACGCCTGCCCGATGATGAGGGGCGGGGCGACGACGCCCGCGTACATGGCGGCTATGTGCTGGAGCGCGGCGGGTATCAGCCGCGAGGCGCGTAGCTTCTCGTCCACGGGGTGGACACCGTGGTCGGTGCGGTCACCGTCGCCGGTGCGGTCACCGTGGTCGGTGTGAACGGCGGGGGCCGGGGCTTTGCCGTCACCTTCTGGTTGTGCAGGCTGTGCCATTGTCGTTCCCTCCGGTATGGAACGCCCCCGGGCACACGGCGGACGGGGCGGGTCGACGTGCGGCTCTGCGCGTCATGCCCGTTCGCGCCGGGTGTCCCGGGGACTCATACCTCCCGCGTCAGAGGTTGGTCATGTCGACCGGTATCAGGGCCTCGGCACCGTCGCGCAGCACAGTGGCCTCGATGAGGCCGTACGGGCGGTCGGCCGCGTAGTAGACGGCGCCGTCGGCGGTCTCGTTCTTGATGCCGAAGGGCTCCAGGTCCACGCGGAAGTGGTGCTTGTTCGGCATGGAGAAGCGGATCTCGTCGATCTCGGCCCGGCTGTTGATGACGCGCGAGCCCATTTGGTACAGGGTCTGCTGGAGCGAGAGCGAGTACGTCTCCGCGAAGGCGTGCAGCATGTGCTTCTTCGTCTGCTGGTACGACTTCTCCCAGTTGGGCCGGCGCTTGTCGCCGCCGTCCCAGCTGTGCCGCCACACGGAGGTGACCTCGGTCGCGAGTATGCGGTCGTAGTCCTCGCGCAGCGTCGTGTACCTGTCCTTGATGTAGCCCCAGAACTCCGAGTTGGTGGAGTTCATGACGGTGAGGCCCTTGAGGCCGCTGAAGACCTGGAAGCCCTCGCCGTCGTAGGTGATCTGGGCGGTACGTGTCTCCGCGCCCTTGCGGACGAAGGAGTGCCGCACGTCGTCGGCGCCGATGAACTTCGAGTTGGCCTCGGAGGTCTCGATCCGCTCCCAGTCGTACTCCTCGACGCGGATACGGGCCTTGGTGATCGGCTCGCAACTGTCGACGAAGTGCTGGGCCAGCAGGATGCCGAACTGCTCGGCGGACTCGATGCCGTGTTCCTTGGCGAAGGCGAACACGGTGTTCTTGGTGGTGTCGGTCGGCAGGACGTTGGCGTTGGAACCCGAGTAGTGGACCTCGTCCAGCTCGCCGCTCAGCGCGACGGAGACGTTGAGGTCCTTGATGTGGTGGGTGTCGCCTTCGCGCGTGATCTTGACAACGCGGTTCTCCGCCTTGCCGTACTGATTCTGGCCGAGAATCGTGGGCATGTCGGTGTCAGCTCCCTCGGTACACGGAGTAGCCGAACGGGTTGAGCAGCAGCGGTACGTGGTAGTGCTCGCCCGGCGTGACCGCGAAGGTGATCGCGACCTCCGGGAAGAAGACACCGCTGTCCCTTACGCGGGGGGCGTCCTGCTGTTCCTCGGCTTGCGGGGTGGTGTGGCTCTGGTTCTTGCTCTCGAAGTACGGCTCGACCTCGAAGTGGAGCCGTACGTGCGAGATGCCCTCCGGCAGCGCCGGAAGGTCCTTGCAGCGCCCGTCCGCGTCGGTCTTCGACGCGCCGTGCGCGGCCCACTCGGCATCACGGCCCGCGCGCACGGCGAGCGAGACGGCCACGGCCGCGGCGGGGCGGCCGATGCTGGTGTCCAGGATGTGTGTGGACACCGACGCCGTGCGGTGCGCGCTGTTCTCACTGCTCATGCTGCTCGGGCTCCTTCTTCCGCGAGGCGCGTCAGCCGGATTCGGTTGATCTTGGCCAGCTCGCCGCGGACGATCTCTCGTTCCTGGTCCGGCGTGTTCCCGATACGGTGCCGCACCGCGTCCCGCATCTCCTCGCCGGTCAGGCCCGTGGCGCAGATCAGGAAGACATGGCCGAACCTGTCCTGGTACGCCAGGTTCAGTTCGAGCATCTCCGCCTTCAGCTCCTCGGTGGCCCCGGCCATGCCGCGCTGCTCACGCGACGAGGTCGGGTCGCCCGGCTTCGGCCTGCCGATGGGCGGGTGCCCCGCCATCGCCTGGGCCAGATCCGCCGCGGTCAGCTCCGCCATTGCGGTGTCGCTCGCGGTGAACAGGGCCTCGACGCTGCGGTACGGGCGCTGGGCGAGCAGGGTGCTCGCCCATGCGTCCGAGGCGCATACCTCGCGGAGCGCGGCGCGTGCGTCGCTCTCCTCGGCTGAGTTGAGCCAGGTCAGACCTGGCGCGGGGCGCGAAGTCACGGGAGCCTCCGAGGCCGTGGTGCTGTTCGGGCTGGGAATAGCTAAGTCCTCGGAGAACATCGCGTCAACAGTTTGTTGAAACTCTTTGTATCCGGGGTGTCCCTGCGGGTCTCCTTCACGGGGGTGTTGCGCGGGACGGTTGGCCGGTGTGGTGGGTGCCGTAGGGTCCCGCGCTGATTTTTGTGCCCCTGTCCGGGGGTGCGGTCGTGTGGCTGGGCGCCGTGTTCGGGTGCGGCTGTGTGGCTACGGCGCGGCCTATGGACCGGTGCTTCGCGGCTGGCGCCGCGTGATTCCGGGTTTCCACCGTGGTTGTGGGGTGCGTGGGTGGTGGGTGTCCGGTGCCGGGGTGGGGTGTCTCCTCGGCGTGAAGGTCTCGTGTTCGGCTCTCCGCCGGTGACTTTCTCGACCTGCGGGGACACCCCACCCCGTCCCCGTCCCGCCGGTGGCCCGCTGCCACTCCGGGTCGGCTGATCCCGGCTCCTTGGCGTGCGGCGGCACGCCCACCCCAGCGCGGGACCTACGGCCCCCACTCCACGGGCAACCCGTCCCGCGCAACACCCCCGGTGCAGGGGTGCGCCTGCCCGATTGCCCCTTGGGGTTTCGTTGGCGTGCTGCGGGCCGGTGGCACGGGTTGCGCCCACCCTCCCCCAGCTACCGCTGGGAGGTGCCCCCTCGCCAGCGGGACGATTGCCCACAACAATTGTGGTGAGCCGTCGCCGTCGGCTTCCCGTGGCAGCGCTGGGCCCCTCCGGCACGGTGCCGGTCCACAGCATGGGAACAAGCGGAGGGGGCACCGGCCGGAGGTTGGCCACCGGGTGGGAGGGGACGTGGTGGGGTGTCC